>CALEYM010000197.1 GCA_937926185.1 uncultured Bacteroidota bacterium
CATAACGTGACATTTGTCGCGACGCATACACAAATAAAAAAATGCACGCCGACCACCACTACATCGAGGCCTTGCGCAATAACGATTCCAGGGGCATACACGAGTTATACCAGCGTCACTCCGCCCAGGCGCTGCGCTGGGTGTTACAGAACAACGGTACTGCCGCCGATGCCCGGGATGTCTTTCAGGAAGCGGTGATGGCACTTTATGAAAAGGCGCTTGATCCCGCTTTCGTGCTCACGTGCCCGGTGGGCGCCATTTTGCACGTATTGTATTCCCGAAAATGGATCGACCGTTTGCGATTAAAAAAACGGGAGGCGGAGGTAAGAATTATAAATGAACCGCGATATAGCAGTGAACCGCTCACCGAAGACGCGTTGTCCGTTGCGGAAGAGGCCCTGGCCGAACAAACCCGGCAGGAACGGCTGGGAAAAGCTTTTGCCGCGATAAGCGAACTGTGTCAGCGTCTGCTGACCCTTTTGTCCAACGGCGTCAAGCCGGCAGAAGCCGCAGCGCAACTCGATCTGAACAGCGTCGATACGCTGTACCGGCGAAAAAATGCCTGCGTACAGCGCTGGCGGGCGGTTTATTTGGAAAATGTATAAACCGGAACATCACCATGGAAGAGAAGGATATTCAATTGCTCGATGATTTTTTCAACGACCTGTTGAAGGAAGACGAACGGCAGGCCGTGCTCGACCGGGCGGCCGCCGATCCCGAATTTGCAGCGGAATTTGCCTTGCGCCGTGACATGAGCGACTGGCCGCGCCGGGAATCGGCCCGCCGGGCGCTCCGCGAAAACCTGGAATCCATCGGCGCCGCTTTTTTCGATGCGCCCGCCGAAGAACAGGCGCCGCCGGCAATGAAAGCGCATGTTAACTGGCGGCGTTGGATGCTCGCGGCCGCGGCCGTCGCGTTGCTCGGCGTCGCGGTATGGTTTATATCCAGACCCGAACCCGCTCTGTACCGGCAGTATGCGCACCATGCGCCGCCCGCCTTTACCGAACGCGGCGCCGCGGAAGAAGCAGCGACTGCTGCCGAAAACGCATTTAAGGCCGGCCGGTTTGAAGCATGTTTGTCGGCGCTTGATCGCCTGCTGACCACTCAGCCGGACAATCTGACCGCCACACTTTATAAAGGTATTTGCCTGCTGGAATTGGATCGCCCGGCCGAAGCGCGCCGTGTGCTGGAGCCGCTTGTCCTTGGCCGGTCTGCTTTACGCACCGACGCAGTTTGGTATTCGGCGCTAAGTTATTTGTTGGAAAATAATCATGCTGCCTGTAAAATTGGACTGCAAGTGTTGATCCCAGGCGATGACCATTATGAAGAAGCTCAAAAACTGATACGGCAACTTGAATGAAACTTCCGGATATGCCGCTGGCGGCTGGACGGCGACCCGCCCCGCCCCGGATGACCTGAATTTCACCGTTCGGATAAAATTCCGGGAAAATTTTCGCGGACGCTTGCAAACGCGCTTTCCTTCTCTACCTTTGCGCCGCATTGTTTTTAACGGTTTGTTAACGGCGCCGGACGCAATAATAAATTTAGACCGCATCTAAATAGCGGGCAGATTTAACACTTCGTTTGGTGAAAATCAGACCGTTGGTATTTTTGCGCTCAAATTCAATGATTCTGATTTCTTCCCCGGATGACCGACATTAACCGACTAACTGACTTTGGTACTCGACTGTTTGCCATTAACTAGCGCTACAAATATGTTGCTGAAACGCATCTGCTGGGTTTTTTCACTTGTTTTGCTCGCCTCCTTTGCCGCCCAGGCGGCGCCCACCATCGAAGCCGGCAAAGAACTTTTCACCGCCAACTGCGCCGCCTGTCATAACAAAAATATGAAGGACAACCTCACCGGCCCCGCCTTGGGCGGTACCGAGGAGCGTTGGTCGGCATATCCGAAGGAAGACCTGTATAGTTGGATTCGCAACTCGCAGGCGCTTATTGCCACGGGTCATCCGCGCGCGACGGAACTGTGGAATCAGTGGAAACCTGTCCTGATGAACAACTTCACAGGCCTGACCGATGAACAAATCGAAAGTATCCTCCTGTACATCAACGACGTATATACCAAGAAGCCGGTCACGCCTGCCGGTGGCGGAGATGTGGCAGGCACAAAAACCGATGACAGCGGCAATATGTGGCTGTTCGGCGGCTTGGCACTCATCCTGGCCCTGCTGGCTTTCGCCCTCATGCGCATCGTCGACAATCTCGGCAACATAGCCCGGGTACAGGCTGGCCAGGAGCCGCTGCGCAGGACGCTGGCGCAGGCGCTCACTACCAAAGGCGCCATTGCCTTCCTGGTGTTTGCCCTTACCCTGATCTTCGGGTACAAAACCGTGGATAATGCCACCCGTATGCAACGACAGCAAAATTATCAGCCCGACCAACCCGTCGCTTTCAGCCACAAACTGCATGCCGGCGTCAATAAAATAGACTGCCAGTACTGCCACGACGGCGCCCGCCGCTCTAAACAGTCCGTTATTCCGGCGGCCAATACTTGCATGAACTGCCATTCCGCCGTGAAAAAAGGCACGCAAAGCGGAACGGCGGAAATCACCAAAATTTTTGCCTCTATAGGTTTCGACCCTATCCAAAATACCTACATCCCCGACTACGAAAACTGGAGTGACAAGCAGATTGAAGACCTTTATAAAAAATGGATCGGACAGGAATACATGTCGGCCAACAGCCTCACGGCTATGAACGACGCCGGCCGTACCGTGGTGGAAACTCAATGGGAAGGTATCGTAAAAGCCCTTAAAGACGACTCCAACGGTAAAATCCAGGGCCCTATCGAATGGGTGCGTATTCACAACCTGCCCGATCACGCCTATTTCAATCACGCCCAGCACGTTTCCATCGGCCAGGTAGCTTGCCAGAAATGTCACGGCCCGGTTGAACAAATGGAAGTGGTGTATCAATACTCCACGCTCGGCATGGGTTGGTGTATCAACTGCCACCGCGAAACCGAGGTGAAATTTGAAGGTAACGAATACTACAAACAATACGAAAGATATCACCAGGAACTCAAAGACGGCAAACGGGATAAAGTCACCGTTTCCGACATCGGCGGCCTGGAATGTCAGAAATGCCATTATTAAACCATTGAGCGATTGAGTGATTGAGTGATTGAGTGATTTAATCACT
>CALEYM010000198.1 GCA_937926185.1 uncultured Bacteroidota bacterium
TATCTTCAGTGGATTAACTCCATGCTATCGAACTGGGGGTACCTAAATTGTTACCTTTTATTTTATTACCCCTCTTTATCAACGCTCAAAAATCATTAGACTACACTATTAGTAAACCCTATCCGGTTATCGATGCCGGCCAAAAGTTGTATTTCGCCAATCCGGCGGAAGAAAAAGCCCTGAGCATCAAAATAGATGGCAAAGACGTCTTTTTACAAACTTTCGACGCCAAAGCCATGAAGGAGGTTAAAAGAAACGAATACAACGACCTGCCTAAAGATTTTGTGTTCGAACACGCCACCTGGTTTCAGGACAAATTGTATTTTTTCTATTCATTGCTGGAGCGGGAAAAGGAACCCACGAAAAAAATGTATGCCAGGGAAATAGATTTTGACAATAGTAAATTCATGGATAACGGCAGGTTGCTGTTTTCCATAGAAGGAAAAGAGAAAGATATTTCCAAACCGCTTTTCGGGCAAGTATCCGTTGAAACCGCGGGGGCCTTTTCCTTCCATTTATCCAAAGACAAATCCAAACTGCTGATACAGTACCGGAAAGCACCGAAAGTCAGATCGGACAAATCGAATTACGACGTGATCGGCATGTATGTTTTCGGCACAGACCTGAACCTGATTGCCGGCAACGATATAAAAATGCCCTATACGGAGAAAAAAATGGATAATGTGGATTACACCGTTGATTCCGAAGGCAATCCCTATCTGTTGGCCAAGGTTTACAAAGACGATTCGACAAAGGATACCAAAGGCAAAGGCGAAAACAGGAAAGCCAATTATTTTATGGAATTGTTCAAAGTCGATGTCGGGAACAAGAGCATAAAAACCACTAAAATAGAAGTAAAGGATAACTTCATCAAAGACAGCTGGATTTATGAAGGCGACGAAAACACCATCTATTGCGCCGGGTTTTACAACAAAATGGCAGGAGGCTTCAACCGGGGCGACGACGCCGACGGACTTTTCCTGATCCGCCTGAACAAGGACGGCGGCATGGCCGACAAAAATTTCTATGAAATTCCGCTGGAGGTGTTGAATCAATACACCAAGGCAGGCGGAAAACCTGTCAAGGAGAAAAAAGAAAAGGATGATAAAGCCGAATTCGATTACCTGGAACTGGTTGAACTGGTGATCCAAAAAGACGGCAGTATCCTGATTATCGGCGAACAAAGCTACCTGGAAGTCAGCACTTCGCAACGGGGCGTATCCTATTATACCTTACACCGGAACGACATGCTCATCTCCAAAATAAATCCGGACGGACAACTGGCCTGGATGAAAAAATTGCCCAAAAGGCAGGCAGGAAACATCGATAGCAAAAGTCTCGGCTTCAGGCGTTTGAGTTATGACGGCGTTCATTACCTGTTTTTTGTGGATAATGATAAAAATCTGAAGCTGGGTCTGAACGAACGTCCTGCCAGGCATATTGAAGGCCTGGGCGGTTTTCTGACGGCGTATATCATAGACGATCAAAGCGGAACCGTACAGAAAAAAATGGTATTGAATCCGGCCAAACTGAAAAATGGAATGGAAGTATTTCAGTTGGGCCTGAATCGTATCGTAAAAATATCGGACGCCTCCTGCTTTATAGAATTTTATAAGAAGGGCAAAGAAGACGTGTTTTTAAAGTTAAATCTGAAATAGCATTCGATAGAAGCATATTAGCGTTTTTAATACTTCGCTGGACAATTTGTTCTTCGGGCGCATTCAGGGGTTGTGTAAAAAGTCAAAAAACAGGAAACCTGAATCAGTGTGAAAAATATTATTTTTAGTTCGTCACGGTTTTAGACTTTCCAAGTTTTTAAAACTTGGAAAGTCTGCACGGCAACGAAAAATATTTCTCTGTTTTTCAACAGATACCGCGCGTTATGACATTTTCCACAACCCCTAAACCCGAAATTAAGAACTATCTCCGCGCCCCGAACCACCCGAACCGCATCGTCAGCGCAAAAACCGGGGCGTTCAGGTCGTTTTTGCCCAGCGAGCCCCAGCCTTCAAAATCGCCGACATACCGGTATGCGACGCTGCCGCTCATGCGAAACCAGCGGGCAATGTTGAGTTCTACACCGGCTTCCGGCACGGCTACAAAAACGGCGTCATTCCAGTCGTCTTCGTCAAAATCCCAGTCGTCGTCGTCGAAGTTGCCGGCCCCGGCCGCGCCGCCGGCAATTTTTAAAGAGGTGTACAGGTGTACGAGTTTGTAGGAGGGCGTGGTATAGCCGATCCATAGACCGCCATAACCGAGTCCTAATTGATCGCCCAAAACTTTAGGGCCGGTAAAAAATTCACCCATGCCGAATGCGCCGACGAAGAACTGGTTGAACACCAGCCCGGCGCCGCCACCGACACCGTGCACCGAATGGCCATCGGTTTTGCCGTAAGTGTAGATCGGCGCCGCGAAACCGCCGGTCAGGCGTGCGCTGCGGAAAAGGGTTTGTTCCTCGTTTTGGGCAAAAACGGAAAAGGAGAGCGTGATAAAAAAGGCGAAAGAAAAGAATTTCGTGTACATAGATGTTGTGTTTTAGTTGTACGGTTATCCATGAGACACGTTCCGGGCAGTTTACCCTGATGCCACTTCATTCCTTCACCTCCCAATACTCCGGTTTCGTTTCTTCCGTCTGTTGCCGCCAGTAAGCCGGCGTCACTTTACGGCCGTCCGGGGTACGCAGGCGGCGTTGGTACACGTACACGACCGGGTTAAAGACCAGATCCGGCGTTGCCACGGTGTAAGTCGTGGGAACATCTTCTGTAGCCCCGGGTATTTCCTGCACGATGACGGGTATATTGTTGTGTTCCAGCAGTTGCTTCAGAAAGTCGGCCCGTTCCCGGGTTACATTTTTTTCCACAAAGGTGACCGTTTGCCCGTCGAGGTCGCCAAAATTATGTTTGCCACTTGTCAGTTGCATGGTTCCTGATTTTTGATTCGCGAATTTACAGCCGGACGCAAAGCCCGAAAATATAATCATACACCCCGCTCGACACGCCCAGCACCAGAATGCCTGCCACGCAGATCAGCAGGCTGGCCCGCATCCAGTAGTCATTTTGAATAACGGGCAAGGGATGCGCGCTTTTGCGCAGGAACATGGCCCGCACGATCAGCAGATAGTAGTACAGGCTGATCACGGTATTGAGCACGGCAATCAGCAATAAAACGTAATACCCTCCGGCCGCCGCGGACATGAACAGGAAAAACTTCCCGAAAAAACCGGCCAGCGGCGGTATGCCGGCCAGCGAGAACAAGGCCAGCAGCATTACCATGGCCAGTCGCGGATTGACGCGGTAAAAGCCTTCATAATCGTCCATATTCTCTTTTCCGGTGGCTGCTTCCACGGAATGTACCACGCCGAAGGCTGCGAGGTTGGAAAAAATATACACCAGCACAAAGTAAATGATCGATGCCCGTCCGTCCTGTCCCGCGGATAAAAAGCCCAGCAGGATAAAACCGGCTTGCGCCACGGAAGAATAGGCCAGAAAACGTTTCAGGTTTTGCTGGCGCAGGGCAAAGAGGTTGCCGATGGTCATAGTCAGTATCGCCAGCAGGTACAGCACGCCAATCCAGATGCCGGACAAGGCCGGGGCAAAACCCAGCAACAGGATCATCAGGATAAAAACTGCGGCGCCTTTTGATACCACCGACAGGTATCCTGCAATTCCGGTCGGCGCGCCTTCGTACACGTCGGGCGCCCAGAAATGGAAGGGCACCAGCGAAATTTTAAAAGCAACCCCGGCAAAGAAAAAGATAAAACCCAGCGTTTCCAGCCCCGTGCCGGTCAGTTTTTGCGACAGGACGGTCAGTGAAAATGTGCCTGTGGCGCCGTATAACAAAGAAATGCCCATGAGGGTAATGGCAGAAGCAAGCCCTGCCATCAGTATCATTTTAATACCCGCCTCTGCCGAGCGCATGCGCAGCACCTCGTAGGCTGCCAGAGCAGCCACGGGAAGCGTCGACATTTCCAGGCCAATGAACAGCATCAGCACGTCGCCGGAAGAGATCATGTAGTACATACCCAGCAGGGATGACCACAACAAGAGGTAAAACTCGCTGACCCTGTTCTCCGGAACCAGCTGTTTTTTTACCCAGCCCGCCGTTTGCAGTACCACCACCAGCACGCCCAGGTCGAGTACGTTTTTCAGAAAATGGATCAACGCATGGGTGCGGTACATGCCGCCGAACAGGGCGCCTTCTCCTATTGGAAACCATCCGGCCAGGGCGTGGAGGCCGAACAAAGCGATGGAAAGCGGAACGACGCCGCTTTTGTCTTTACCACTGTAATAGATCTCCGCGCAGGTGATGACGAGAATTACAGCCAGTAGCTGCAATTCGTGACGCATGAGTAATAGTTGTTCCCAGTTCATTTGCGATTAGCATTAAGTTTTTTTTACGCCGACTGGCAGTGGGTTCAGGGGAGCGGCGTTACTGGTGGTTTATTGGGAGTAGTGTTAATTTTTTTTACGCCGACTGGCAGTCGGCGTTACAGGCCCAGTTGCCGGATAATAGGTTCGAGGCTGAAGCGGATCATTTCGGATAACCACAGTGGCGCCATGCCGATAGCCGCGATGGGCAGGATCAGCAGCAAAGCGCCGGTTTTTTCGTACCAGGCAGCCGCTGGCAAATGGGCGTATTCCGGGTTGTTCACCGGTCCCATCAGCATCGTACCGACCACGCGCAGGATATACACGGCCGTCACCACGATGGCCGACACCGCCAGTATGGTCCAGACGCGGTGAAACGCGTCTGCATGTTCGAAGGCGCCCACGAAAATGGTCATTTCCGCCACGAAGCCGCTCAGCCCGGGCAAGCCCAGCGAGGCAAGACCGGCGATCACATAGCAAGCGGAAATAAAGGGCAACACTTTCATCAGACCGCCCATTTCCTGCACGATGCGGGTGTGCGTGCGTTCGTACAACATGCCGATCAGGGCGAAAAAGAGCGCCGTCATCAGTCCGTGCGAGATCATTTGCAGAATAGCGCCGTTCATGGCGGTTTTATTCAGCATCAGAATGGCGAACAACACCAGACCACAGTGACTCACCGAGGAATAGGCGTTGATGTATTTCAGGTCGGTTTGCCGGATGGCGCCGAACGCGCCGTATATCACGCTGAAACCGGTCAGGAGGATAAAAAACCAGGCCATTTCACTGGCCGCCTGCGGCATCAGGAACACGGCTACGCGGTAGCAACCGTAACCGCCCAGCTTCATCAGTACGCCGGCGTGCAGCATGGAAACGGCCGTCGGCGCCGAGGCGTGACCATCGGGCGACCAGGTGTGGAACGGGAACAAAGCCCCGAGCACCCCGAATCCGACGAAAGTCAGCGGAAAAAAAATGCGCTGCGCTTCCACCGGGATGCCGCCCGCGGCGATTTCCATCAGGTTGAACGTATGGCCGTCGGCAGCGCCCGTCGAGTTAAAATACAAACCCAGCAAACCCACCAGCAGAAAAGCCGAACCGCCCATCAGCATCAGCGTCAGTTTCATGGCCGAATATTCTTTCGGGCCGCTGCCCCAGATGCCGATCAGCAGGTACATGGGAATCACCGCCAGTTCGTAAAAAAGGAACATGGTGAACAGGTCGAGGGTTACAAAAAATCCGAACACCCCTGTGGCCAGCGCGATGAGGGAGATGAAAAACTCCTTGGCCAGGTCCTCCATACGCCAGGAAATGAACACGCCGGCCAGCGTGACGATAGCCGTCAGCACGATCAGCGCCACGGAAACGCCGTCGACACCCAGGTCGAAACGGATATTCAACGGGCTGAACCACATATAGCTGCTGGTAAAAAGCATGTCATCCGTGTTGCCCGAGGCTCTTTCCCGCAAAAAAGCAAACAGGAGGTAAAACGCGGCCACAAATTGCAGCCCCATCCCCACGACAGACACCAGACGCGCCTGTTCCCGTTCCTTGCTGAACATCAGCGCCAGGATCGTCAGTGTGGGAATAATCAATAAAAGGAGCAGAATATTCATAAATCAACGCTTCAACCAATAAATGAACAATGCGGCCAGCGCCACGGCGCCCATCACGAAACTGAGGGCGTACTGTTGCACCTGACCCGATTGGATTCCCTTGATCGCCCGTGCAACGCGGGTTGTCACCCAGGCGATACCGTTCATGGAGCCGTCTACCACGTGCCGGTCGAACCAGGCTGCCGGCCAGGCAATACCTTTGAACAGGACGTTTTTCGTTACGGCTAAATATATTTCATCGATGTAAAACTTGCGGTGGGCTAAGCGGTACAAGCCGCTCAGGCTTTCGGCAATTTGGGCAGGCCGATCGGATGGCTTGCGATACAGGGCCATTGCCGCCAAAATGCCGGCCACACTGATGCCGCTGGCCGTGAGGGCAATGGTAATATCGAGATGTGAACCCGCGGGAAGGCGATCGGCAGTCACATATTGTCCGAAAGGAATAAATCCGCATACCGCGCTCAGCACCGCCAGCAGTATCAGGGGCGCCCACATGACGGCCGGGGCTTCGTGCGGTGTATGGTGATATTGCCGGTCTTCGCCCCAAAATACCCGGAAATACAGGCGGAACATATACAAAGCCGTCATGCCGGCCACCAACAGCGCGATCCCGTAAATGGCGGGATTGTGGTGCAGCGCCGCGGCCAGAATTTCATCCTTGGAGAAAAATCCCGCAAACGGCGGAATGCCCGCAATGGCCAGGCAAGCCACCAGGAAAGCGCCGTGCGTTATGGGCAGATAACGCCGCAAACCGCCCATTTCGCCCATGACATTGCTGTGCACGGCGTGAATGACCGCTCCGGCGCCCAGGAAGAGCAGGGCTTTGAACATGGCGTGGGTGAACAGGTGGAACATGGAAGCGGTATATCCCAGGCCTTCCTCTGCCCCATATCCGGATACCCCCAGCGCCAGCATCATATATCCGATCTGCGACATGGTGGAATAGGCCAGCACCCGTTTGATATCGTCCTGGGTCAGCGCAATTACGGCGGCAAACAGAGCGGTAATGGCGCCGGTCCAGGCCACAATGTCCAGTGCCGGGCCGTCTGACAGATGGTACACCGGGAACAGCCGCGCCACGAGATAAACGCCCGCCACCACCATCGTGGCGGCGTGGATCAACGCCGAAACCGGCGTCGGGCCTTCCATGGCATCGGGCAGCCAGATGTGCAGCGGGAACATGGCCGATTTACCCGCGCCGCCCATAAAAATGAGCACCAGCGCCCAGGTCAGTACCGAAGCGCCCATAAAGGTGGCGGATGCCGCGCCGGCAATGGCTGCGCCGTCGGGATTGTTCAGCATTACAAAATCGAAAGTACCGCTGTACCACGACAGCAGCAGGATACCCACCAGGAAGCCGAAATCGGCAAAACGGGTGACGATGAACGCTTTTTTGGCCGCCGCCACCGCCGAGGGCCGGTCGTAATAAAATCCGATCAGCAGGTAGGAGGAAACGCCCACCAATTCCCAGAAGAAATAGATCTGAAACAGGTTGGTGGCCAGCACCAAGCCGTACATGGAAAAACTGAACAACGACAAAAAAGCGTAGTACCGCGCAAAACCCGCCTCGCCTTTCATGTAGCCCAGGCTGTAGATATGGACCATGGACGACACCACCGAAATGACCACCAGCATCATCACCGAAATGGGATCGAGCAGGATGCCCATGTGTACCGCCAGGGTGTCGTTGAACTTCAGCCAGGTGGCGTCAAAGGGGATCAGCGTCGGCCAGCCGCTTTCCGGCGGGGCAGTCGAAAAATACTGCGCTGCCGTCAGGAGACTTAGCAACAGTGTGATCAGGATGCCGCCGGTTCCGATCAGGCCGGCCAGCCGGGGCCGGATGTACATGCTCGACAGGCCCGTCAGCAAGAAGACCAGAAAAGGCAGCAGGACAATCCAGATCGTGTAAGAATATCCTTCCATCCCAGGTATAGTGTTTTAAGTGTATCAGTGCACACTGCCGGATCTTTCGTTTTTCGGGTTCCAGACCTTCCAGGTTTGCCAAACCTGGAAGGTCTTGTCCGGAAAGCCGGTAGTGCAGTTGTAGTATTTCGGCAATGAGGGGTTTCCAGGCATCAGTATTTCAGGGTATCCACATTATCCACGTCCACCGTTTTGATCCGGCGGTAAAGGTTGATGACGATAGCAATGGCCAGGGCCACCTCGGCGGCAGCCACGGCGATGAGGAACAGGGTGAAAAATTGCCCGGCGGGCTCCCCTGGGTATAAATACTTGTTAAAAGCCACGAAATTGATCGCCGCCCCGTTCAGGATCAGCTCCAGCGACATCAGGATCGTGATCAGGTTTTTGCGGGTAACAAATCCGTACACGCCGATAAAAAACATGAGTGTGGAAACGGCCAGGATTTCGATGAGACTGACTCCGGGTATCATAATGTCTGATTTTCTTGATTTAGATTGCTAGCGGCGCCGGGTTTATGTTTGGCAATGACAACGGCCCCGATAATAGCGGCCAGCAACAGAATGCTGATCACCTCAAAGGGTAACAGGTAACCACCTTCGCCGGGCGAAAGCAACAGCCCGCCCAGAGTGTCGAGGTCGGCGCGTTCGGGCGCCTCCACCCGGGTAAAAGGGGTAGTCGACAGCAGGTACAACACCATACCCGCTCCGCCTGCGCAGACCACTCCCGCTGCGCCCGCCCGAAGCCAGGAAGGGGGCTCCATTTTATAGTCGATCTCGTGGGTGAGCAGGATCGAAAAAATGATCAGCACTACGATGCCGCCGGCGTACACTGTCAGTTGAACGGCGCCCAGAAAATTGTAGCCGATCAGGAAGTAGAAACCGGCGATAGCAGCCAGCACGCCGAACAGGTAAACAGCCGAACGCAGCAGGCGCGGACTCAGCACCGACATCAGGCTAAGCGACAGCATGGCAAAGGCCAGTATGTAGAAAACGATCTTTTCCATATACGAATAACTTATTCTTCAACGCCTTTCTCCAATTTGGAACCCGGGCGGTTGAGCACTTTTGTCAGTTGTGAACGGTCAAAAACGGCGTGTTCGAAGTTGTGTCCCATTTTAATGGCGTCGGTCGGGCACGACAAAATGCAGAGGTTGCACATGGTGCACATCGACAAATGGTACACAAAGGTTTCCAGTTGTTTTTTCTTTTTGCCGGTTTCCGGGTCTTCCCGCCGCGCCCAGATGATCTCGATAGAGCCGTTGGGGCAGGCCACCTCACAGGCGGAGCAACCCGTGCAACGGTGTTCGTTGGCCTCGTTGTGGAGCAATATCACCTCGCCCCTGAACCGCTCGAACATTTGCAGGGTCTCGCGATTGTCGGGATATTCCTGTGTGATGATCTCCTGACGGGCGTGGGCAATGTACTTGCCGGTCACCTTCATGCCGGCAATCAGTCCCCGGATGGCGTCGTAGATCTCTTTGAAGTATTCAAATATCGCTTTGAACATCGTTGTTCCGGATTTTCTTTTAAAAATGCCAGCCTAAGTACACCAGAATGGCCATGATCACAATATTCATCAGGTTCAGGGGCATGAGGTATTTCCACTCCAGGTGGAGCAACTGGTCGATACGCAGGCGCGGGAAGGTCCATTTGAACCACATCATCAGGAAGATGATACCACCCACTTTTACGAAAAACCAGATGAAAGGCGGTATAAAATCCATGATCCGGTTGAACGCGTGCCAGTCGCCGATATGCAGGGGCATCCAGCCGCCGAAGAACACCGTGGCGGCAATGGCCGACATGGTGAACATGTTCACAAATTCAGCCAGGAAAAAGAAAGCGAACTTCAGCCCGGAATATTCAGTGTGGAAGCCGGCGGTCAGTTCCGATTCGGCTTCCGGCAGGTCGAAAGGCCCGCGGTTGATCTCCGCGATAGCGGCCGTAATGAAGAGGAAGAACGCCGCGATGGCAGGCAAATGCCCTTTGAAAATCCACCAGCCGTCCGCCTGGCTTTGGATGATCTCCGATAACTGGAGCGTGCCGGTCAGCAGCACCATGGTCAGCAAAGACAGGCCTACCGAGAGTTCATAGCTGACGATCTGCGCCCCGCTCCGCATGGCGCCGATAAGCGCGTATTTATTGTTGCTGGACCAACCGGCCAGCAAAATACCCACCACGCCGATAGACGATACGGCTATGATAAATAGCAGGCCGATATTGATATCGAAAGCCTGCAGGCCCGGGGCGAAAGGGATCAGCGACAACACCATGAGCGCCGCCAGCGAAATGATAAACGGCGCGAGGTTGAAGAGCAGTTTGTCGGCTTTATTTACGGTGACCGGCTCTTTCAGCAAGAGTTTGATGGCGTCGGCCACCGTTTGGAAAGTACCCTGCCAACCCACGCGGTTCGGCCCCAGCCGCAGCTGGAAAAAAGCGCAAACGCGGCGTTCCGCATACACCAGCACCAAACCCAAAATGGAATAAAAGCCCAGGTATATCAGGATGATAATGGCCCATATCAGCGCAGTGGCCACTCCGGGGCTGAACTGCGCGTTCAGATAGTTTCGGATAGAATCAACAAGCGG
>CALEYM010000199.1 GCA_937926185.1 uncultured Bacteroidota bacterium
AACCTCATAAACCTCATAAACCTCATAAACCCTCATAAACCCTCATAAACCCTCTCTCCTGCCTGCCTATGTCGCTCCATTCCTATCGTACAGCCATTTTGGCCCTCCTGACGGCCCTGGTTTCAGGCTGCACCACCAGCCGTTTTTACACGCCGAACACCATGCAAATCCCGATGCTTACCAAGGCGCGGGAAGCGACTATTACCGGCGGGGTGAGTAAAAGTGGGAAAAGTTCGGCCTGGGAGGCGCAGGCGATATACAGTCCGTTGCCGCATCTGGGAGTGATGGTCAATCATTTCGACCTGCATTATGAAGGCGCCGCCCAAACAGACAACACGCCGTTTTCCTTCTACGAATCGGAATTCAAAGGCAAAACCCGGCTGACGGAGGGCGGGATCGGCGGATACTATCAGTTGGGCGCAAACAAGGAATACCTGATGAGCCTGTTCGGCGGATTCGGCCAGGGCAGTACCGAAAACAGGTACTCTCCGCCGCCGGATTTCCCCAGCCTGGAAACCTACGACTCGGACTGGCGCTATCAGCGCTGGTTCGTGCAGCCAGCCCTGGCCATGAAATATAACCGGTTTCAGGTAGGTACGGCACTCCGGTTTGTCTGGGTTAATTATCTCGACGGCAACATCAACAGCCGGGTGGGTATCCTGGAAACGGAACGAATACAATTGCTGGAGTCTTCCTCTCCCCTGTTCTTAACCGAAATGGCCTGGAGCATCGGCTGGCGTTTCCGCCCCATGACGCTCAGCCTGAACAGCAGCGCCGTGGTGCGGGGCAAAGATTCTATCCGCGAACTGGACCTGGCGAGCAATTATGTGAGTTTGACGGTGGGACTGAATTTGCATGAACTGAAGAAAAAATGAGGAATGAAACGTGATGTTTATTTCTACCTCCTCGGTCAAAGCAACTACGCCCTCAGCGTCATCCTCGACACCCTGCGCGAACAACTCCCCGGCGAAAAGATCAGCGTGGAGATCGTCCCCAATATCGAACCCGAAAAGAACGATTCGCTGATCTGGCCCTTCGAAACGCCGGGCGTGGAAGCAACCGTCGTGTGGTGGGAAGACTGGAAGCCGGACCCGGCCATACCCTGTTTATTGGGTTCTATCGGCCGCTCCCGGCAAGCCATCGTACAGTTTTTTACAGAAAAATCCGGCATCGGCGTTGAACGCTACGGCAACACGGTACATCCAACGGCGGTGGTACCCATTACCACGCGTATGGGCCGGGGTATTCACATCAGCCCGGGCGTAGTGGTGGCGCCATACGCGGCTTTGGGCGATTTCGTGGCGCTCAATCGCGCGTGCAGCATCGGGCACCACACCGAATTGGCCGATTTTGTGAGCATTAACCCGGGTGTCACCGTGTCGGGCGTGTGCCGCATCGGGCGGGGCGTCACCATCGGCTCGGGCGCCACGGTGCTGGATCAGATCACCATTGGTGAAGGCAGCGTGATCGGGGCCGGGTCGGTGGTTAGCAAAAACATACCGGCCGGGGTGGTGGCGTATGGGGTGCCGGCGAAAATCGTTCGGGAAGTTTGAAGCATTAGCGCTTTTTTGTAAAAGGGCCCGATGAGAAAGAAGTGCCCTGAGCACTGGAAATATTTTAAGGCCATCGACCCCGGTAATTAATGCCGGCACTCCACCAATAAGGTTTATATTTGTGTGCTAAAACATTTATAAATGACTGCAACATTCCCGGCTGCACGTACTTTTCCCGGCATTGCTTTTAAAATGCCCAACGGCGGTATGACGGATGAACAATTTTACCAGTTCTGTTTGCTCAATCCCGAGTTGCGTATCGAGCGTACCGTCGATAAATACATTATTGTTATGCCTCCGACTAACTCCGACACCGGCAGTAAAAACTTCGATTTAAACACCGAATTCGGTATTTGGAACAAATTGGCAAAACTCGGGCAGGGCTTCGATTCCTCCACCGGTTTCAAACTACCCAATGGAGCGGAACGCTCGCCGGACCTTGCCTGGATCACGAACGAGCGTTGGGCGGCGATCAGCGGTAAAGAAAAAAAACGTTTCGCGCCGATATGCCCGGATTTTGTAGTGGAAATCCGTTCAGGCGATCAGAATATGACCGCGTTGAAAGAGAAAATGGAAGAATACATCGGCAATGGATGCCGCTTGGGTTGGCTTATCGATCCGCAGCAACGCGAAACGCGCGTTTATCATGGCAATGGCGATATACGCACCGTGCCTTTTAACGAACTTTTAAACGGTGGCGAGGTACTCCCAGGCTTTGCGATTCGTATGTCAGATATTTGGTCGGACACTGGGCTCTGAGACCGGCAGGTCTTGGGCCTGTTTTACCGCCCATAATCCGCTTGCTCCTCTTCCGTTAAGGGACGCCCCAATATCGCCTCGATGGCCCTCAGCGCGTCTTTGTGCCATATCCCGGCTTCCCGCAGGTCGAAGAAGTCGGTGAGCAAAACGCCCGTGCCCGTTTTTTCCTGCTCCATATACGCCTGATAAGTTTCGAGCGCCTTGTCGAATTGACCCGAAAAAAGATAACCATGCCCCAGGTTGGTCAGCACGCCAATATTTTTGTTATCCAATTCCAGCGATTCGAGGGCGGCGGCGATGGCAACACCGGGTTTTTGGGCAAAAATGGCGATCCAGCTGTGGTTGTGCAGTATCCCTGACAGTTCAACCGCTATTTCTTCATCCGGCCGGCTTGCGAGCGAGTCGCGCATCAGGCGCGCGGCTTCGGCCATGAGCGAATCGGCAAGCGGGTAATCGGCGTCGTAAAAAGCACGCATCGACCGTTGGTAAGCTGTTGGCGCTTCGTTGTACACAGTGGCTTCGCGGGCCAGCGAATCCATAACCGTTTTATACACGGCCAGGGTGCTGTCGGGAAGGCCCAGTTCGGCGAGGAGCGCCGCCCGCAGTGTGTGGTTGAACTGTAAGGGGGCTATGTGGTAACGCCGGGCGTCAATTTCATCCAAATTATCGGTCACGGAAATCAGGCGCAGGCATTTCTCGATCCTGCCTTGCAGGGCACGGTCATTGCCCCAGGGTCGTCCGGTTTCCGCATGACGCAGGGCAATGCCGAAAAAACTGCCCAGCAGTCCGGCGTGTATCGCGTCGACGTTTTCCACCAGCCTTGCCCCCACGTTTTTGTACTGTCCCTGCATCAATTGACCCACCATTAAAATGGCTTGCGCAAAACTGTTGTCCGGCTCTAAGCGCAACGCTTTTTCGGCATCCTGTACGGCGCTATCCGGCATGCCGGCGCCCAGGTACCGGTTGGCGCGTTGATCGTACACCGTGGACAAGCTGCTCTGCTCTGCACCAATTAAAATGGCCCGCGCGTATTGTTTTTGGGCTTTTGCCAGGTCGGGTTCTTGTTCGGCGAGGTCGGCAGAATGCCAGATGAAGCAGTTACGGCAGTCTTGGTCACCCTGGCGTAGGATGCGCCCCGCCAGGGTATCCAAACTGTTGTCATCGAGATATTTTTCCGGCTGTAAACCCAGCAGTTGCTCGCAGGCAAGCGCCTTTTTTCGCTTCATTCGCCCGGCTTTTGCCAGAATAGTATCGGGGTCGAGGTCGAACAGGCGGATTTGATAATATCCCTCGTCTGCCGGGGAAGTTTGGTTTAGGTCGTTTTGTCGTTTTGGTTCCGTAACATTAACAATCGCGGCAAAACGTTTGCCGTCCGGCGAGAAAAGCCCTTGGCCGTAGCCGAGGCCCCGTAGCCGCGCCTTTTCCTGCCGGGAAAAAGCGTCGCTGAAAACGATGTTGCCGGAGCGTTTTTGGGCGAAAACGTTGTTTTTAGGATCAACCTCAAAAATGCGCCCAGCCTCTGTTACCAATTTTTTACCTGTCCGGAGCTCCCAGGCCGTGTGCGAGCCCGGTGCGCTGCCGAGGATCAAACGGCTGTCGTTCGAGAAATAAATCCGGTTAAAATAGGCCTGCCCGCACGGCAGTTCAAGGGCCGGCCGGCCGGTCTGAAGGTTCCAGAGTTTAATGGAATTGTCCGCGGAATAAACGGCTATATAGCGGCCGTCGGGTGAAAAGGCGAGCAATTGCGCTTCCTTGCCAAAGTCGCGGAGGATACGTTTACCGTCGGGAACGGACCACAATACCACCTGCCGTCCCGAATCGATAGCGGCCAGCATTTTCCCGTCGGGCGAAAAACCGGCTTGCAAGGGGTACGACAGCGGAATACCGGGTTGGAGCCGTTTTTGGCCGGAGGCCGCATCCCAGACCACCAGTGAGTTGCCCATGCTGTGTGTGATGGCAAGGGTTCCGTCGGGCGACCAGCCGACGAGGCCGATGCGCCCTTTCTGCCCGCCGAGGTCGTGACGTTTGGTCATGGTTTCTAAGTCCCATATTTCGGCATGGGAGGCCATTTTAGCCCGGGATTTATGCTGCCCTACCAGGAGGCTCCGGCTATCAGGCGAAAAGGCCAGGGCAGGATTCGGATCGCCCGGCGCATCCAGCGCCAACACAAGCCGGCCTGTCGCGGCCTCAAAGATGTTGATGGTCATAAAAGGGGTGTGGCCCGAGGCGCAGAGCCATTTGCCATCCGGCGAAAACTGTATGCGGGGGGCTTGTTGGGGGCTGAACTGCCCAAAAGTGGTGGCGGGCGAAGCAAAACTTCCATCCCAAAAGGTTTTGGCAAACAGGTTGCCCCGGTGGGAAATCAGCTCCAGGAGGTTCGAATAATTGCCGCTTAAAGTCCATAGCGGGCGTTGGCCCTCCACGTCGAAAGCGGCGAGGCGCGCCCGCGGCGTTACTTGCCGGCTTTCCAGCAGGAAAACGACGCGGTCGTCGAGCGGGGAGAACGCCAATGCGCGCGGCCGCTCCGCCCCAAAGTCGAACGATGCCAGGAGCGTCCCGGAATCGACATTCCACAGATCGGCAGAAAAACGCTCGGAATATTCGTCATCAAACCGGATATTTTCGACACCTAAAATGGCTCCATTAGCTGAAAAATCCATTGGGTAGGCAGTTTCGCCGATCTTGAAAACACTCAGCCGTTCTCCGGTTTTCAGGTCGAAGAGGGTTGTTGTTCCGTCAAATTGTACAGCGGCGAGTTTAGTGAAACCGGGGGATGCCCTGAAATATTTCACGCCTCTCTCCCGCGCGACGGGCACCTGGCTGCCGAGCCCCGGCATTGAACGCAGCAGGACGCCGGCGGCGAGGTCGAACAGGTCGACGACCGAATCGCGCGCGCTGCAATACCAGTCGCTGTCTTCCAGTTCCTGGCCGGAACAACAGCCTTTTTCCAGCCAAAGCAGGTGGTTGCCGGTATTGGCGTCGCGCAGTTCGGTGGGCCCCGACATTTTCCGGCATAACAGATGTTTGCCTTTCCCGACGAATTTTACGTACTCCATGCTGTCGGCCACTTCGAAGCGGAACAGCAGGTCGCCCGCGGCATTACGCATCTGCGCGGTATTGTTGCCGAAAACGGTCAGGCGGTTTTGGGTCTGATCGGAAATCGCGTGGAGAAAGGCCGAGTCGGGGTGCAAGGGAAGTTGCACGGCATGTCCCGTGCGGCCTTTTACAAAGTAAGTCATTTCCGCTTCATCCATCGACCAGGGAAAGCGGACATCGTCGTGCCAGCCGCCGCCCCAGCCGCTGCCCGTGTTATAAGCGGGCATCCACAGCGTTTTGGCCACATTTTTCAGCGGCTTTTCGGCTTCGTTCAAATATTCCGGGATCACGTCGTTGCAATACCAGGCATCCAGGAGCGCCTGCCGCGCGTCGGTATTATCGGCGTGCAGGTATTGCAGCGCAAATTCGGCGTACAGAAAAGCATCTTCTCGGTTGCCGAGGCGTAGTTCCTGTTGGGCCTGCTGGGCGAGGCGGTTGGCAAAGGCTTCCAGGCGCGGGATGGAGGGCGCGAGGGAGGATGGGGGTTGTTGCTTTTGCGAAAAGGCGGAGAGGGGTAGTAAGGGCAATATGAGGGGAAGGAAATGTTTTGTCGTCATTGGGTTTGAACTGTTTTCTGTGAAGACTCTCGCTTTGTTCTAAAAATTTTTATCCATATAAGCGTTGCCAAGCCGGTTAGAAAAACCGTGTAGAAAATGAGCACCATGTTTATTTTGCCGGTCAGCGCAGCCCAACCCCTCGGCGCAAGATATTTGACGGCAATTTTCTGCCCGGTCTGAAACCGCTTCTGGTAATAGTCGGAAGGGCCGATCATGACCGGGACGGAATGCGCTTCGATGTCCACGTACAGGTAATTGATGAGGCTCACCTTGGTTTTTGGCGCCGGAATCAGTACAACCGGCGCTTGTATTTCGACGCCAGACCATCTCACCATGTATTCCTTGTACATAAGAAGCAGAAAGGGTAATGCTAATGAGGAACAGAAAATGGCTATCACATAAGCAAACGCCAACGGGAAAGGCTCGGAATCTGTTTTGTCCGGCGGCGGCGGCAACTGTTCCGTTTCAACCAGCTCGTCGTAGACTTTTTCAAGCGTCGGCACATCCAGCTCGATGCCATTGATGAGCCGCATGGTTTCACTGATCCAGTTCGCGTTCGCGGCCGATTTCGGCAAATCTTCCAGCAGCCAGATGATTGCCGCCGCCACGCTTGCCCGGTGCGTATTTTCCAGTTCTGGGTCGCTATTGAGGGCTGCGATCCGGCGGTTCAGGTGGTGGCCCGGCGGGAGGGTTTTGATGTTAGGAATGGTTAATTTCATGGGCAGTTTTGGTTTTGGGGGTTTTTGGGTATGTTTTTTTGCCGGGGTGGGTTATTTCCGGTAAATATCACAGTCTACGGTAGCCCCGATTTCGCCCAGGAACCGTAGGGTGTCGTTGTCGAAGCCCAGACCGGCCATACTATCACCCTTGTAGAGCACCACTTCCAGCCAATATAGCAGGTCAGGGTAGGCTTGTTTGAAAGCGATCAAGCGGTCTTTGATCGGGACTAACCGCGCCACGATGTCCCGGACCATTGGATGCAGGAAGGGGTCTTCGGTCAGAGGGGTGCTTATTTGCCAGTCATCGTTCGGGTAGCTGGAGCTAATTCCCGCGGTTTCGACAGGTTCCATACCCAGCCATTGCGTACAGTCTGCTTTCGTCAGGATATCCGAACGGGTGGCGAAATAGACGTAGCCCTCGTTGGTAATCAATTCGTTTTCCGTCATGTTGAAAATATTAGTTCCAAATTTATTCCTTTAGCCCAATCATTTCCAGTTTCAGTTGCGTCAATTTATCTTCAGTTTCTCGTAACTGTCGGGGCGCTGGAGCGCCGATGTTGACCACAAAGATCAAAGCGCCCAGCACAAACAACCCGGCCCCGAAGTAAGTAAGCACGTCGCTCAATCCCGCTTCATGGTTGATAAATATCGCCCACAGTACCAGGCCGAGGATCAAAAGCCCGTACGCCCGGTCGAGTGCCCGGTGGCGGCGGCGGGTTTTCCTGGCCAGCGTTTTTGCCTGGCTTTTGAGGAGGATGAGTTGTTGTTTTTTGGGGGAGGAGGGAGCTGGGTTGGGCGTGATGTGGAAATAAGAATTTGACGGTGTGGTTGACTTCAAAGTTTAAACGCAAGCGACTTGCCGGCGTTTTTGCCAAAAAGGCGCATCCGGCCATCTGGATTCCATACCGTAATATTGGTTCCTCGTCCGAAGATAGGCCGCAAATCCGGATTTTATTTTTTCAAAATAGCAATCGAGCGCGTCATTTTCCCCTTCAAAAAAATCCCGGATATACCCGGCAGCCGCTATGCCCGAATACAAAGCTTTGCTGATTCCGCGACCGGAAAGCGGATCGAAACTACAGGCGGCATCGCCCACGGCCAGCCAGTTGCTGCCATTTATGCGATCCAGGCAAGTACTCCCGGCCGGGCTGACATACATTTCAGGCCCCGGGGCCGAACCCCTTGCCCGACGTTTGGTATGTGGAGCTTGCGCCAGGTTCGTAGCCCAATATTGCGCCTGATCGGTGCGGTGGTTCGGAATTTGCGCCGCATCCGTCATAAAAGTAATCAGCAGTTTTTGATCCGGCAGTGGGGCGGAGTACCACCAACCTTCCGGACAGGCTTCTAATAGTAAATTGGGGCTGGGTAGACGCTTCGACGTGTTGGGAGATAAAAAGCGGGTTATGCCGACGAGTTGTTCGTATCGAATGATCCGGCTTCCCAGCTGACGGGCCAGGGTGGCTGATCGTCCGGTAGCGTCCACGATGATTTCCGACTCGACAATCAATGGCTTGCCACCTTTTTTCAAACGCAGCTCCCACCTGCCATTCCGAGTTTCCACACCGGCGAGTTGTGTTTCCAACAACAGGCGGCACCCGGCTTTTTGTGCCGCGCCGGCGAGCATCCGGTCAAATTTCGCCCGGTCGATATGCCAGCCATTCCCATAGGGATTCAACAGGAAGTGCGTTTCCGATAACTCCGGGCATCCCCAAGCGGAACAGATAGATTGGGAGGGCAGGAAATTTTCACCAAGAAATTCTTGCCAGACGCCCAAGGTTTTCAGCGGAACCTGGATGGCAGGAGGTAGGGTTTCGCCCACGCGCCAGTGCTCGTAGGTGGAGCGTTCTACCAACGCGGTGACATACCCGAACTGCTGGAGCCGGATGGCAGTGGCGGTGCCTGCCGGGCCGCCGCCGATGATGGTACAGTGGAGCGGTTTCATGGGACGGCAACCGGCGAGTGGGAGGGGGCCCCTGCCGGGACCGGCTTGGAAACTTCCTTTTCAATCAGTTCGCCGTTATCCTCCACGACAAAGCCCAATTGGCTCCACCCTCCGTTTGCAAACACGCTATCACTCTGCCCCATCGCCCAATCTTCTTTCAGTTCGAGCGTGCCGCCTTTGCGAACCAAGACCTGAACCGGGCGGTTCGCCGGCCACCAACCATCGCCGCAGGCGAGAAAATCGGTATGCCAGGGCAACGCCATTTGCTGGGTAAAAAATCCCGGACCGGTTTTAAGGTCAGGGTTTTTATCTATAAAAGCACCGGGTTTGACGCGGAACAATTCCGAATAAAATTCATTGGTACGGATCAGCCAGCTTACCTCGATACCGACACAGAAGGCGCCGCCGACACAGTGCGACAAAGCCGCTTTATCCAGCTCTTCCGGCGTAATCGTTTTGCCGGGTTTAGGCTTGCCTGTTAGCGTTTTATCCCAATCGTCGATAAACTTGCCCGCCTCCCATTGTTTCAGCATGGCGTACTGAACCCGTGTCACGGTGAGTCTTAACTCGGAATTTTCTAAAAAAAAGTCGTCAAACAAGAGCGGCATATTGGCCATTGGAGAAGCGTCGGGATTATCGGGGTCGCGCAAGCGTTCAACTATGGCGCTTCGGATCGGCTTGCAGCTGGCATCCGCACAGGCCAGTTTTTTCCAGTCCCATGAAACGGAAGAGCCGGTACTATGATCCGTATTGCCCGTAACGCTGTCGTTGGCAACGGCGGCGTAAAGGATGGGGAAAATATCCCGGGTAAAGGACGGTTTGAAGGTTTTTAATTGTCCCGCCGGCAGTGTTTTCCAGTCTTCGTAGAGTTCCTTTAGCCATTGTAAACCATTGGATTGGTGTTTACCCGTGACATTTTCATAGGAATACGGCCCGTAAATGCCCTGGCGCGGATCGATAAGTTCGGGGCCTTTGTCATCGTATCCGAACGTAAGGTGTGGATGCCGCACACGCCGTACGGCAATGTCGATCAAGGTGTCGTAAAGGGTGACGATGTTATCGACCGAGGGTGCATAATCGGGCGGGCCGACAATAACCCAGGCGGGGTCTACTTCCAGTTCCTGTGCTTGTCCTTTTAATTTCAGGACTGCCGTCACCGGGCCGTCGGACACGTCGTCAAACCAGTCGTCGTTGTTAAAGACAGTGTGACAGCCCGCCGTACTGGTTTCCAAGGGTTTTCCGCCGACGGGTTTTGCCAGCCCGTCGCCGCCTACCACCAGCAACCTGCCTTTCTGTTCGGTCCGCAATTCGCCCAGGGTTTGGATGGGGATAAATTTGTTTCCGACCGTGAATTTCGGCCCGAATTTAACGGTACCCTTGTCAGACTGGCCCACCCGGATTTCTTTAAGGCCGGGGTCTGCAACCAGCTTGTCTTCCCGTTCCGCTTCCGGGATATGGTCATTTCGCCGGGTACAGTATCTGGTGAACAGATCGCTATAGCCATCCTGGCCATTAAAACAAAAAAAAGCGGCTTTTTTGTTGGCTAAATGCACCTGCCACTTTACGTATTCCACGCTAGAATTATCCAGGTTGATTTCCCGGACAGGCGTTCCGTTATCGGTATACTCCCAAATCCGGAAGCGGGCAATTTGTTTTTTAATTTTGCCGGAGGCATCTTTCATATCCCTTTTGATCCAGTCTTTACCCGGTTCATGCCAACGATGAATGGCATCCTGGTTGATCACTTCGGGGCCGATGAACGTTTCCGTCGAGTTTCCGACCCGGGCTATGCCTATTGCCGGATGAATCTTATACTTTGCCATGGCGTATTTTTAGGACAGATGAATAGAGTGTGAATACAGGGGTTATGCAATACGCGGTTTTTCTTTGTCTGCCGGCACCCCGCGGGTATAGGTAGTCGTTCGGGCCAGTACGCCGCCGCGGTCCCAATGATTCCAGTCGCCTTCCTGATAGCCGTTTATGTAGTTTCCTTTTTTAAACTGCTGTCCGTTGGCATACCAAAACGCCCACTGGTCCACCCGTTTGGGCGTATTCCAGGTTCTTCTGCCTACCGTTCGGGTCATCATGCCTTCCACCCTGCCTTCCCCGGCTTTTTGACCATTATAATGCCAGGTGGTCCAGATACCGGTTGGGCTGCCGTTTTCGTAACTGCCTTTCGATGCCAATTTCCCATTTCCATGCCAGCTGTGCCAGGCGCCTGTTTTTAAGCCGCCGGCAAAGCTGCCTTCCTCCCGTTTTTGGCCCTCGGCGTCGTAAAAAACCCACAACCTTTCTTTTTTGCCTTTTCGATAATTGCCTTCCTGCCCTAACTGTCCGTTTTCAAACCACTTTTTATAAGGGCCTTCCTGCAAGCCGTCGGAATATGTTGTTTCTACCTGAAGTTGGCCGTTTTCATACCAGGATCGCCATTGGCCGGTAAGCCGCCCGTGTTCATATTGGCCCTCGGCTTTCTGTTTATTGTTTTTCCAAATTTCGATATGCGCCCCATGCGGCGTTCCATCCGGTTTTTGACAGGAAATAACGGCGCCGAAGCCGGTCGCGGTGGTAATTTTCCGGCTCCCGGCCAGGCAGGGCACGGCATTGGGTTCGACGGCTTCCGCCGGGCGGAGGGCGGGCGTTGGGGTGGGAGGCGGCGCGGTAACGGGCTGAGCCGGGGTGGCCGGCGTCGGTGCGATATATGGATTGCCGTCGTATTCGAACGACCGGGAGGAAGTGGGCCGCAGCAACAGGCAGTCGTATAACAAAAAGCCGTTTTCATCGGCAATCCTTCGGGCAACCCTTCTGCCCGCTTGCCCTGCCGGCGGAAAAACGCCGTTCAACTCGACAAATAAGCCCGGGGCGCCGGCCCTTGCATAAAAGCCGGCTTCCAACGCTTGCGCCCGCGTCATCATCCGGCCCGTCGCCAAAACGGCCTCGTAGGCTTTACCCGCTCCATAGGAACGTACGACCAGTATATCGCCCGGCTGGAGCGCACGGGTTAAACGCGTTTTAGGCAAAGCGATCAGCATAGGCCGGGCCGGGCCGCTGTCCTCCTGCAAACCGGGGCGCCCGAACACCCAGGCGTCGAACAGATTTCCGGCGCTTTTTGCAGTGTGAGGAAGCGTATCCTCGTATTGTGCGTCAGACAAAAAGTGCCGCCTATGGATGCCGGGTAATATCGGTTTGTTTTTCATGGCAATCGATAGAAATTAATGAATTGGGAATTGGTTCGGTAACAATGGCCGGGTTTGGTAAGGTTCAAAATACCGTCCAGGCTATACCGTAATACGTCCATCCGGAACCTGCCCATTTCCGGATTTTTATAATCAGTTCATCACCGTGGTTGGCGTCGAATTCGGCGATTTCATAATTGTTGTCAAAAGAAGCGCTCCAGGCGACCAGCCGGCCATTGCGCCAGATTAATAAATCCAGGTCCATGGGCAAGATAGGGAGCAGTTTGTCTATCCAATTGGACGCGATTTTATCCCAGGTCAGGGCTATTTTTACATGGCGCCCACCTCTTGGGGGGACTTTTATTCTGTATTCAAATACAGAGTCCCCGTTCCTGAAATCAGCGTTGTTTACTACACCTTTACCCCAACCTCTATGGATAGCATTGTTGTTTTGATCCTGGTAATGTTGCGCTATTTGAATGGCTTCTTCCACATTGAGTGCGCCGGCGCCGTCTTTGGCGTCGATCTTGTTTGTTTTCAAATCGGTATACCAATTGTCTCCGGATACATTTTGGATACAGCCGGCAAGTAATATTGCCCGGACGCACTCCGGGTAGGACAAAAGTTGTCGCTCGGCACTTTGCAGTAACGCTGCCGCACCGGCCACCGCCGGCGAGGCGAAACTGGTGCCCGAGTCTGTGACTCCAATGGCGGTTACGGTAGTTCCATTTGCCGCTATTTCGGGCAGTTCCCGGTCGCCGCAATAGGAAAACGGATTTCGAAAAACCGAGGTCGCCCGGATGCTGAAGTCATCCTGATGATTGGCAACCTTGATCGAATTAAACCCCTTGTGGTTTACATATTCGGAACGAGCGCCATTTCCCGCTGCTTGTGAAATAAAGGGATAGGGGGAGTGAACACTCATATAGTCTTTGATCCGATCGTCCAGAATCGGCCAATCGCTCGTTTCCGCCTCGGCTCGGTGGAAACTCTGGTTGACAACAGTGCATCGTTGGTCCACCACTGCCCACTCCAGAGCCTCGATTGCGTAACTGTTGGCAGCATACAACTCGCATTCCGGTGCATAGCCCGTTGGGCCGCCCGGGGCAGGATTCATAATTTTTATAATTCCTGAAACCAATTGCGCATGCTCCGAAACGGAAGGCCTGCTGATATCCTTATGTGCCTTGATGTCAAGGTGCGTGATGTCTTTGGGCGCTCTTTCCCAAACGGCCACTTTTATGCCGGTACCTTTAATACCCCGGTTGTTT
The DNA here is from genome assembly GCA_937926185.1 of uncultured Bacteroidota bacterium. Lineage (GTDB taxonomy): Bacteria > Bacteroidota > Bacteroidia > Chitinophagales > Saprospiraceae > M3007. The sequence goes on from CALEYM010000199.1 coordinate 13,071, forward strand.
ACCACCTGATCAGCACCGGATAGCCGCATCGAGGTACTCAAATTATCCAACCCTTCACGATCATATAGAAAAATGCTTTCGACATCGGGATTTGATAAAATTTGAGCGATCTGCGCGGCATTGGCGATCAGTGTAAAAAAAGGAGCAACCCGAAATGTCGCTGTTTTCCGTTCGACCCGGCGTTCGACTTGACTGGCTACGGCGCTCGTTTTTGCATAAACGCGCTGGTTATACTCTTGTATTTCCCGGGGCGTTTCGGCTAATTGTTCGTGGGTGAATTGGGTTTTCAAGGGCGCTTGCTCGTCGATTTTTACCCATACGGCTATCTCGAAAACGCTGTTATTATCCGCCGACTCCAGCTTATCGTAGAGCGTTGGGTGTAGTTTCCCGTATCTGTTTCGGAAGGCCAGTTGTTCTTCATCCAGTAATTTGCTAAAGTCCACCTTATCTCCATTCGGATATTTGCTGGAAAACGAGAATGTTTTGTCCTTGGGGTTGTATAGTTTTTGAAGCATTACCCTTTTTTTCGTCAGGGGCAAATTAGCTATACTACGGTGGAGTATTTTCCACTTTGGCTCCGCTTCTGTCCAATTATCATACTCCGGGAAATCTCCCCCCGATAGCGCGGTTGCCCGCAGCACCAAACTATCCCCCAGCACACGCCCCCAGACATCTCCGAGCCGAACTAGCCGCCGCCGCGCGCCATATCCACCGTTGGGATACCCGTCCGCCACCACCAAATATGCGCCCGGCTTACCCGAACGCGTCAAAAATCCCCGCGCCCATGCCTGTTCCCGGCTCATCAAGCCGCCGTCGACAACCACCGATTGCCAAGTCTTGCCTTCCCCGAACGAACGCTGAAGCAGCAGATCGCCAGGCAAAAAAAACCGGGGAAGCCTGCTTTTGGGCATCGCTATTACGGCAGGGCTTGATTGTTGGTTTTCAGCGAAGTAAGCGGGTTTTCCCAACGCCAGTTGGTTGAACAGGGCTGTCGCGCCCAACCTTGCTTTTTGATGCTGCCCCGCCGGGATCATTTCTGCGCCGTTTGCGGAGTTTTCCCAAAAACGATTTAACAAGTTCGTGTTTCCGTCGCGAAGCAGCGCCATCGCCTCTGTCAGGCGGTATTCGCCGCATTCCCGGCAATCGGCGTGTTGGCCCAGGTGGCGCTCCGCCGTGGGATGGGTTTTATGGCAACCGCAGGGCGTGGATTCCTGCCGCGTACTTTCCTCTTCCCAATCCACGGCAGATTCGTTATCCTCCGATGAAAAGGCATCATTTTCCCAGTCCGCCTCCGGGTATTCCGCGGCGTAACCATTCCGGGTATCGGCGGCGGCGTATTCCATTTCCTCGTCGTACGGATCGTCGATGTTGCCGGCGTACCGTTCGGAGCCGTCTTCGGGCGAGGCATAGTCATCGAAACGTGTTTCGCGGTACTCTTCCTCGAACGCTTCTCTGTTGAAAACCGGGGTGTT
>CALEYM010000200.1 GCA_937926185.1 uncultured Bacteroidota bacterium
GTAAAAGATGGGATAATTTTCAGCGCTTTCAGGAGGATTTGGTTAAAGATATTATCGCGGTCGTACACCGAATGTTCCGTAAAGAAGCGCTCCTCATGCACCAGGTTTTGCCGGATGTTTTGCGTGAAGTTCATCTTGCCCTTCCACACCTTGAGGTTCTTCGCTTCTTTCCGGTATTTTTTCACCAAACCCTCGTGTAGAAGCCGCTCGCAGGCGTCGAGGTAGATTTCCAGGTAGGCATCCAGAATAGAATGGTGTTTGAGCCGCAACGAAGCCTTTTCGTGGGCATATACCTGCATCCAGCGACACTCCTTCAACATATCGAGCAGCACGCCCTGCCAATCGGCCTTATCGGCGCCCTGCCGGTCGATCTTGGGCAGGATTTCGATGGTCAGATTGCCAACCTGGATGACGCCGACGTATTCTTTGAATTTTACTCCGTTAGGCAGCAGGGTCAGAAAACGGTTTTTGTACGTTTCGTTGTAATAAGCCAGCTTCGCCCAATGCTCGCGGGTAAAACCTTCCTCGCCAATCTGGAGGCGGTCGTGTTCAAATCGCTGGATGGGTTGGCGCCGGGTATTCATTTTTAGCGATTAAATGGCGGAAAAATCCTCTGCTTTGACATCCTTGATGTCCTTCAGATAAAAGAGCCTTGACGTGGCATACTCGTCGGCCAGGCCGTTGCCGTTTGTGAAATTGGCAAAAACCGCCTTCGGATCAACGGGTTTACTCTGGACAAAAGCATCGCCAAGTACCAGCCCGATCTTTTCGTAATCGTTGTAAAAAAATTCCTGTAAAAGCGGTAGAATTTTGTCTTTAAAGGTCAGCCTTAGCCCGGTAAGATCGTTGACGCCCCAAAGCCATGCATGCCCAATGGTATGGTCGGCATCCAGTAACACTTCCAGGCGTTTGTTAATCCTAGTTAGCATATTATTCAAATCAATACCTTCCTGTGTCACATTTAGTTTGTCTGGTTCCGGTCTCATGTGAATGAAACTGAAGCGTCGCCGCAGGGCTGTATCCAGTGCCTCCACACTACGATCGGCGGTGTTCATCGTCCCAATGATATAGAGATTGGGTGGAACAGCGAAGGATTCATTAGAATACGGCAGCATGGCTTTCAAGGCCGTCTTTTCTCCCATACGTTTGTCGTCTTCGATGAGCGTAATCAATTCGCCGAAAATCTGGGCAACATTGCCGCGGTTGATCTCGTCTATGATCAGGACAAATCTTTTGGCTTTTTCTTTTATGTTTTCCGGGAGTTCAAAATCGCGTATGGCCTCTTTTTTATCCTCATAGGTCAGGCCGGACAAATCCCGCAGTTGCCCACCTGCCTGCGGCTCGAAATTTCGGATAGCGTTCAATGCCGCCCAATAAACTGAAGCGTTCATCCCGCCGATGATCTTTGTAAATTCAGCACTGATGTTACTTACCGCTTTTAAGTCTGGAATTGCGTTGGCCAGCCGGCTCAATCGGTGTTTGGACACAGTGTATATCCGTTCAAAACCTCTGTGTTTTACAATCAGGTTGTTTTGTTGAGAAATGCTATCCACTACGATGTTGCCATTGGTAACCGTTTTCATCACCGTCGGTTCTCCCCGGGAGAGGCGTTCTTGCACATCTGCCACGAACCGGTCGTAGGCCAATGAAAAATCGACCACGCGGTCTGTAGGCTCGCCCGTTGCAAGGGAAGCCAGCTCAAATATCGCCTCGGTACACAATCTTTTGAAAATCCCATCTACCACGGCGTATTGCATGGGCTTGTCCTCGTCTGCATCCGGTCGTAAGGGCTTTATCCCCTCAATAAAATCCTCATAACCCATACTCTGATGGAAAGTGCAAAAGGCTATTCGGCCTGCCTTCATCAAGTCATCAAAGGTTCTCTTGATGTCACCATTCCGGTCGTTTTCTCTTTCTGCCGCTATTGCTTCCGTTGATTTTTTACCGTCGATAATGGACAGCGCATGATCGATGGTGCGGTAGGTTTTGCCGGTGCCGGGAGAACCGTAGAGGATGGTATTGAGTTGGTGAGCTATATCAGGAACAACCTTGGTTTTTGTGATTTCTTTTCCTTTGGCAATTTGAATAAACTGATCAATAAGCGTCTTCGAGGGATTCTCGATCAGATCGAGCAAGGCATTCCAATCTTTCGGAAAATGCTCATCAACTGCAAACTCCATATAGGTTTTTTCCCGGATATCGTCTCGTTGCGGGTTGAAGGGATTTTGGGCGTTGCTGAAGTTGACATCAACCTCCAAGGCGAATACCGGCTTTTCTCCTAACCCCGCAAAAAATAATTTCATGAACAGATCTCCCTTGGGGCTTGGGAATGAGGGGAATAAATCGCCGGTAGAAAAACCGGTCAATACGTAGTCCCGGAAAACAAACTTGCCACGACCGCCCATGCCTTTAGGCCGCTCCGTGTAATTAATTTTCAGATCGCGGCCAAGCTTGTCGGCCAACAGATATACCAAGTGCTGCAATTGTTGCTGTGTTTTTTTGTACCAGGTGGCAGCCGGATGTTGTTTGTCGTAGTCCTGCCTGACCATTTGTGCATAGGCTTTCAGGCCTTTCAGATCAAAATATTCCATCGCGATTAACGGTGCAATGAGTTGTTTACCCTCCGGTGTTTCGATTAAAAAGTGCATTAAAGCGTCAACTTTGTAAAAATTCTCCAAAGCTGGAAACTCTTGAATCAAGGAGGTCTGGACCGCCTTGATTTGATTGTACTTTTTTATTAGAGTTGTTCCGGTTGGTTTTTCATAACCCAGATATGGTAACGCGTCAATTACTTTTTCATTGACAATAACAAATTTGTTTTTATCGACCCGATTCAAGTAAACCGTCGCCATCCCCTGCCCGAAATATGTAAAGTCATCAGCCGAATTCAACCATCTTTCCAAGTCAAAATTTGGACTAAAAGGTTGCAAAATCATATTTCTAAACTCATCATATCGCTCTTTCATGTTTTGCTTGAACAAATCCGCTGTTCTCGGGCCGCCAGACTGAACCTTTCCTCCTTCCCTGGCAAACTGAAAGAAAAATTCAATAAATGCCTCTTTGGAAAGACTATTTAAGTAGTTCGCATTGATGATTTCAAGATAAGAATCTTCATGGCTGGCATGCGGATCATTAGGATACCACGACAGGAATGCTTCGATAATTTCGCGTTTACTGACCATATTAACAGGTTTTCAAAAATTTAATAAGAGGGTGCGATATATTAAGCACTCGTCAAAATCTCAATCAGCATACCACCCCGACATCTGGCAATAACTCCTCCTCTCCTGCCCGCCGGGATTGGGGCTCCACCACCGGGCTAACGAAATCCTGATGAGCGTTCCTTTGGGTATCTTTTCCAAAGCCGGAGCGTACCCCACATACGGGAACACATAAACTTGTTCATCTCCGAAGTAGTAGTAATGGCGTTGGTCGGCAAAAATAGTGAGCTCCAAATCTTTGTCCGGTAGCCAAAAACCGACGCTTTGGGATGGCAGGCCGCGCTTACCATCAATATAGCCACTATGGCCGAGTGGGAAAAATACTTTCCCTTCGAGTATCTGGTCAGGAGTACCCTTCCAAATAGGTACTGTCATTTTCAAAAAGGTGCCCAACTGTTCCTGACACCGAATAAAGGACTTTTTATGCACCAGCACGTCTTCTACGTGCGGCTTGACAATATGGGGACGTTTTTCAAAGGAGATTTCCCAAACATCACCAATGTTATATTCGGCATTTTCGGGTAGTTTATCACCGGTTTCGGTCAAAAGCCTTAGGTTTTCTCCCGTATCCAGTGAATAGGCGCCTACGCAACAACCGTTGTGCATGCGTGTTCTGGCTACGATTAGAACTTTCATTACAGGTGGATTATGTGAACAAATCCGTGTTTTTTTAACGCGTCGGTTACAATTGATCGATGGCAGGCCAGAGGGCTCGCCTCCACACAAAAGAACACGACTCTCGCTGCGCCGGATCGCTCCAGGGTCTCCAGGAATTCATCAAAATCAAACGAATCCAGAATTTGCGCTTTATAGGCCAATTTGAACGTCTCTCCAAGTTCCTCCCGCTCTCTTTTGAGTACCCCGGCCTGTTTATCGGCCAGCGCTTGTAATTCCCGAATTTCCTGAGTGGGCGCCAGGCCCGTTATATGTGCATATTGTATGCCAATGTTCTCCAGTTTTGCTTGCAGCCGCTGGCTGTTGACAAAGGAATACTTTGCTCCACGTACACCCCGGCGTTGCCGGATATCACAGAAGGTGTCAATCCGATTTTCCCGGAGTTTGGTGAAAAAGCCTTCTTCGGTAGAGTCATATACTCCGATGGTAAAGAATTCAATCTTCGTCTTCATCTTCTTTGTAAGATTTACGGGAGGTAAAAGATTCTTTCTCTCCAAAGAGGTCAATGGTACTTTTCCCTTTAGTTACGATGAGCATGACTTCCGGCTGGCTTTTTTCTTTCCCGTTTTCATCAATATGAACGATCCGGATGTCTTCATCCCTCAGGTATTCGCCAATGAGTTTGGACCGGTGACATTCCTGGGGTTTGCTTTCACTACACATCATGGCAAGAGGTATATCCTTTGAATAGGCCGTTTTGAGCCGTTCAATCCCGGTTTTGAAAAAATCTCTCGTTTTGATTTTTTCGTAATCCACTTTTCCGTCTGTGTAACAACTGTCGTCCTCGGGGCGCCCTCCCAGGGTATCGCCCATAAATACATAGGTGATCCCGTGCTGCTGAAGGAAGTGTTTTAATTCATTCTGGTTGAACTGTGGGTTGAATTTGGAGTATGGCGCAGAACGCACATCCAGCAGATACTGAATGTCGTATTGTTGTAACAGGGCCAGAAGTTCTTCCTGTTTTCGATTTCCGTGCCCGATAGTATATAATGGCCTTTTTTCCATTGTTTGATCCATCAATTATTTCTTCCACACGAGCTTCTTCTACAACCCCAATTGCCGGCCACTATCTGTAGCCGCCCTCCATGCCCTCTCTGGCGGGCTTTCCCTCCGGCATATATCGGCAAAGCCAAAATAAGTTAGTTCAATCTTTTTTTGGCGCCAATGCTTCCAGCGTACGCAGCCATTCATCAAAATGCTTACAAGCCTTCCGCATCCGATCCAATCCGATATCCTCGGCAATTAAAACACCCTCCGCAACTTTACTATAGGAAGATGCGGCCTTCTCGATGCGCTTAGACGGTGCGGTATTCGGATTGTCATTTATATGTTCGGGCGTTTCAAATGAATCGCGAATTCGCCGGAATTGTCTCGGCTTGATGACTCGGTCAAGGCTAAGCCATTCCTGTAAAATCTCGGGCTCAGAAAACAGCAGGGCTTCGAATTCATGTAATTGAAAATGGGGGAAGAATTTTCGTACATCGGCGCCTGTTTTTTCAATATCCGCCTTCACGGCGGCTTCAACGGCTTTTACTTTTTCATAAGGCGCTTTTGTCTTATTTTTCTGGTAGCCAGGGAAATCTT
>CALEYM010000201.1 GCA_937926185.1 uncultured Bacteroidota bacterium
GATTCGTTCACGATCTTGACCAGGATACCCACGGAAACGCGGTTGGCAAAAAGGTGTGAATAGGAAAGGCCCATGTTGAAAAACGAAGGGCTGAAGGTCGCGCCCGTGCCTTCCGGGTTGTCGACGGTGGTCAGGTCGAACTCGCCCAGGTCGAAAGAAACCAGGCTGATGCCAAAAGCGCCGCTTTTGCCGACACGCCGGGCAAGCCCGAGTGCATTGAGATTGATATCGGCGCCTTCCAGATAGCGCGTATGCGCGAGCTGGATTTGCGTATTTTTAATCCGCGCCACACCGGCCACGTTGAGGAAAAGGGCGTCCGTACCGGTCACAAAAGAAGTGTTCAGCGTATGGAGGCCCGCGCTGCGCGCCCATGGGTTGATCAGCAACTGGTTGGCGCCCGCCTCACCCTGACGATCGGGGTTACCGGCAAAAACGCTGCCTGCCAGCAAAAAAAACAACGGCAGCAAATATTTGTATGTATGATTCATAACCATAGAGAGATTGGATGTTAGTTGATTGTTGATTGGTTGATCTGTTGATCTGTTGATTTGAGGGCCCAACGCCTGGTCTCAAATCAACAGATCAACAGATCAACAAATCAACAAAATTTAAAGTCCCGACGGGTCAAACTTCCTGGAAATACCGAACCACTTGATCGTTCGCTCGCCCATGCCCGGCGCCTGCACCTGTATGAGGTACACGCCGCTGGCCACGGGGATGCCCTTGTTGTTTTTCAAATCCCATTCGAGGGCGTCTGAAATCTGATCGTAGGGCGCGTACGTCTCGTCGCGTCTGTACTGTCGGATGAATTTACCGTCGAGCGAATAGATCGTTACCGTGCACTTTGCCGGCAGGTTGGTGATCTTGATGGTGTTCGTAAACTGGCTGGTTTCGTATTGGGAGAACCCGTAGTACGGATTCGGCACCACTTTGATGGAATCCAGCGAATTTGCGATTTGCACCTGGTCCAGTTCTTTTGCTTCTTTATTTTCCAGCGTGAACTGATACACCGGATTACCGCTCTTGCGTTTGTTGTCCGAATCGCTGTACCAGGTCTCGAAGGGTTTCGACACCCGCAGTTTGATGCGCGTTTCCGTCGGGATCAGGCCCTGATTGAGCGACAACATCCGCTGTTCGGGCGCCAGCTGCAACATACCGGCCCAGGCAATATTTTTGATCTCCTGCACTTTGCCGATAGCGGAGGTGATGGGGGAAGCGAACCATTCCCGCGTCAGTTTCCGGCGCAGCGCCTCGCAGCCGTCATAGTCAGTGTACATGACGTACACCCAGTGCTGGCTGCCGAGGGCATACTGGAAGTAGAACTGCGGTTGCCCGTTTACGAAAAACGGACCACGCACCGTCATATCCGTGGGATTCCAGAGCATGTCGCGACCGGTGAACATGGGATTCTTCGCGTTATCGTACATCGAGTTTTCGCCGAAGAAGATATTCAGGCGGCGACCCGTCAGCGCGTCGATCGCGTAGCCGGGGAACCAACCCATGCCATATACCGGTTTGCCGCGTTGCGAGGCGGGCACGCTGTTATCCGTGGGGTTGACCGCGCCGTCCGGGTCGGGCCGTCCGTCGCCATTGGCATCTCTTTTACCCACTGACAAGGAGTAGCGCACGTCGAACATTTCGCGGATCTGATTGGGCGCCGGGCTTTCGGTAATGGCGGCCAGCGCGGTATCTTTCGGCGTACTGGATTGCGTGTAATAATAGGAAGCGGATTCAATGACCACGCAGCGGCTCCATTTACTGGTGTCGGGCGTAAGTACGATATCCACGTTGGGCAGATTGGCCAGTTTCAGATAACGGCTGCCGGCATCCGTCAGGGGGTTGCTGTTGCCGCCGATCGCCGAACGGTTCAGCGAAGGCTGGCTGGAAGTCCATGCCGGCGTGTTGAGGATACCGGTGTGGTTGCCCAGTTCCCAATCGGCCAATACGTAGGGCACAAACCACCCGTTGCCGAGCGAGCTCAAAGCCTGCTGCGGGTCGTATTCGGCATCGCGTTCGAGCGGCAGCGTTTTCACGTAGTGGAAATCGCCGTTTTCAGCATTCGGCCAGCCGCGCAGCCATTGCAGGTTCGGATCCGCGTATTCAATCTCCGCCCCGATAGCCCCGTTGGTCGGCCCCGGATTGATGAAGGATTGCGGCGCTTTGAGCGCCCAGGTATACGTGCCGGTCATGGGCGCTTGCGCGATATTGACCGAGAATCCGAATTCTTCTACAATTTGCTCGTTAATCTCCTGAATGGTGCGTTCAGAAGCGATGACCTGGCCATCCGGCAGACGGCGCAATTCCCAGCGGGCATCTTTGTCCAGTTTGGTATCGCCGGGCGTGTTGTCGACAAAACGCAGCTCGTAAGTGCCGTCCACTACCTCGAATGGGTTGAACACTGTGACCGTGATAGGGCCGCGACCATTCTCGTAGGTCAGCATGGTGTCCGGATTGGAACCATTGAACAGAGAGGCGCTCGTAGCATCGTCGAGATCGACGAAGTTGCTGTTGTTGCCGCTACCCTCCAGGCGGGTGATGACCGGGCCGTCGCCGTAGCTGGATTGCAGCGACTGATCGACGATCGGGCGCGGGACGACCGTGAAAATTCTGATCGGCCCGTCGGCGGCTTTACGGCCGGACAGGTAGGGCCGTTGCTGGCCTTTTACCGTGCTGGTGTCATCCAGCGGGTCGAAGGTTTTGAAGTTGTTATAGGCATAGGCAATCACTGCGAAGTAGTATTTCTTGTGATTGACCAGGCGTTTGTCGTTCCCCGTGGCAAACTTGTCGTCGGTGATGGAGAAGGTGTGGCGCAGGCCGAGGTCTTGTCCGTCTACCTGAAGTTCGGGGTAAAAAATCTGGTTGTTGTTGTTGGGGTCGCGCAGTTCGACCCAGTTGTAAATTTCGGCAACGCCGTTTTTGATATCCACCTGGTAAACCGGGCGGGATACGTCCGGGTTATCGAAGTCGGCGTTGGTCACGTTCGGGTTGATGATCTGGTAAATCCTGTAGCCTTCGAACTTGTATTTAACCAGTTCCCGGATAGCCGGGTCGGGGCTGAACTTGTACTCATCCGGAGCCAGGAAGTCCACCTCTTCGTATTTTTCATCGAGGTTGTTCGAGTTGCCCTGGTTGGTGAGCACGGCTACCAGTTGGCGGTTCAGTTCCACCCAGTCCACGTTCGGCGCGTCGGGGCCGTCGAGCAGGTCGAAGCAGTTGTCGAACAAGCCCTGGGCCAGTTTGTCGGCGCGGAAAAGCTGTTCCAGATCGGGGCAGGGATATTTAGCATCCGGCACCCAGGGGATACCGATAATCAGTTCGTTCACGGCGCCGGGCAGCAGGGAGAAGGGGCCCGAAGCCTGGAGCGTACGCCGGTCGTAGCCGGGCAGGTTTGCCGTACACATCGACCAGCCGTTGGGATCGTTGGGGGGGTCTTGCAGGGCGTATTTGGTCTGGGCGCCCGAGTTATAACCATCGCCACCGTAGGTGAAAGGTTGGCCGTCATTCCAGTAGCCGGTCAGATAGCGGTAGAATTGGATGGGCAGGTCCGGATCGTGCGAATAAGCCGGCGGGTTGCCCTCGCTGGGGTTGTTATAATAGATAAAGGAAGACATGCCGATTTCATTGCCGAAGGTATCCAGCGGCCCCCGGAAATAGTCGACGCCCAGAATCGGAACATTGTTGCAATACGTGTTCACCACGCCGCCGCCAGCCGAGGGGCAATCGCAGCCGGGTTCGCCGTCGGTAGCGTCTCTGTTGTAAGTATACATCAGACTTTTGGAACTGTCGCAACCGATATAATCGTCTTTGTGGCAGCCCAAATCCGCGTCTACCCACATGGCGAAGAAGGTGGAGTCGATGCGTTCCGTGGCGCGGTTGATCAGTTTGTAGCGCTGGAAAGTCATGTCGTTCAACTCGTCGTTGGTCAGGTAGGAAAACGCCTGCACCTGCACTTCCATTTGAATGGGATTACCCTTGGTGCGCGCGTGCGGGGCGCCGCCGCCCTGGTCGTTGTAAATCCAAAAGACCATCTCATCGGGGTAGCGGTCGAGCGGGCAGCCGCGGATTTCGATGGACGGGTAGTCGCCTTTCAGCGGATCGTAGTCATTGTCGCCGTCGGCATCGTAGAAACCGGCGAGGGCCTGTTGCGTATAGGGCAGGTCGAAACCCCAGACGTCGGCGAAGTACGGGTTGCCGCGGGCCGGCCAGCCTTTCACCCCTTTGGGAATATCGTCGGGGTTCAAATTGTTTTCAATCAGGTTATTCAGGTGCTTGCGGATTTCGTCGCCGCGCACCTTGAAATGGCGGTCCCAGTTTTTACACGTGAATTCGTCGGTAATACCGGTTTCTGTCAGCGGGCCGGGCCAAAAATCGTTGTTACCGCCGGAGCGATAGTCCTGGCAGGCAAGTTTCAGGTTACCGGCCGGGTCGACGCCGCCCAGCCAGACGGAGCCGGCAAATATGGAAGCCACTTCCAGCTGGCCGGTGGCTACATCCACCTTCGGAACGATATAGCGGCCTTTGGAAAAATCCCACCAGCAGTCGCCGCCACCCAGCAAGCGGGCGCGCACGTTGTTGATGTCCATGTCAATCTGCGACTCGGAGCTGGCGCAAACACCGCGGTATTGTACTTTTTTGGCGTCACGGTTCGGTTTCGCGTAGGCCGGAACGTGTGCCGTCGCGTTCCAGGATACGAGCGCCAAAACAGCCACTA
>CALEYM010000202.1 GCA_937926185.1 uncultured Bacteroidota bacterium
TTTCGCTTTCGTAATTTTTTTCGATTATCTTTTTGATTATCTCGTTTTCCATTTTTTCATTATTTTTTTTGTTAAAGTTGCCACGAACATTTGATACCCGAAAACGAATAACCAAAACCCGCATTGCGTCTTTTACTTATCCGTTTTCGGGTAAGTGGCTTATGGGTGATCAGATTTCCCGGCTAAGTAAATCCCGCATTGCAGGTTTACTTCACCTAACCTTCATTGGTTTATTCAGGCTTTTACCCGATAATTTTCTTTCCGCCACGGCTTCAAATGCTCCAAAGCAATTTAAATTTTTCAAGCGCCATTTTTTGCCCTCCGTCGCCAACCAAAAACGCCTCCAAGCCCCGGCGCAAAGTCCGGCGATTGGAGGCGTTATGACATACGGCAGGGCGGAGTTTGTCGGGCATTGGATTCCGGTTGATCGTCTGCAAATATGCCCAATATTTCGTGCCCGGCAAGGTTTTTATAAAAATTTTATTATGGAAAATCGACGAACGGCTGCTTTTCTCCGGCCCTCTCCGCAAAAGATCACTCCCCGCTGTGACCCATAGTTCCTTCCCACCTGACCCAACTCATTGTATTTCTCCTGATCTCCCCTGCAGGTTTGACAAAATTGTCAAATCATGAAACAGATATTCTTGGTTGTTTTTCTGATACTTTTTCAGGCCGGTCTGCTGCGCGGCGAGACCGAGCCGAACGATCTGGCCGACCAGGCAAATCCGCTGTTCTATAACGGAAGCGATACCGGTTCGCTGAGCGGAACAGACGTGTATGACTGGTTTTACATCGACCTCCCCCAAGCCGGGATCCTGCAACTTACGATCCATAAAACAGGTACCGGAAACGGCTGGATCTACCTGCGCGACGGCGAAAATGCCGCCCTGCCGGAAATCACCAATCTTTACATGGGCTACTGGGAATCGCCGGCCGAAGGGTGGGTGCTGAGTTACCCGGTGCTGCCCGGCCGCTATTATGTACAATTCACAAAGGGCGATTACGCGTTGAACTACCGGATCGTCTCGAATTTGTTGCCGCCCGACTGGGCAGCCGACCCCGAGCCCAATAATTCTGCCGGTACGGCCCTGACCCTGCCGGTCGGTGGTATTGTAAGCGGCAACATCCACTACTACGGCGCCGGACTGGGCGTTGACCAGGAAGACTGGTTTGTGCTGAATGTGCCGAAAGGCGGCATACTTCAACTGGTCGTTCATAAGAAGGGCGCCGGCAATGCCTGGATTTACCTGCGCGACGGCGAAAATGCCGCCCTGCCGGAGATCGCCAATGTGTATACGCAATACTGGGATTCGCCGCCGGAAGGCCTGTTGCTGAGTTACCCGGTACTGGCCGGCCAGTACTATGTGCAGGTAGCCAATGGCGGCGGCATCGTCAATTACCAGATCAAATCCACCCTGACCCCGCCGGCGTGGCCGGAAGACCAGGAACCGAATGACGACAAGGCAGCCGCCAAACCCTTCGCGATGAACGATTCGATCAGCGGCCTCGTGGGCTATTATAAAGTGAACAGCGGCCCCGACCCGGCCGACTGGTACGCGCTGAATGTCCCGGAACGGGGGCTGTTGCGCTTCGATATTACAAAAACCGGGTACAGCAATGCCAATGTGCGCCTGCGCGACGCCAACGCGGAAATCGGCGGCACATATCTCGGTTTCGGCGATTTGACCTCGACGTTCAGTAAAACAGTACAGGCCGGGACCTATTACCTGGTACTGGAAAAGCTGACTGACGACTACCAGTACAAGGTCGCCCTGCACTTTACGCCGGCCCCGGTAGCCGGTTTTACCTACCAACAGGCCGGTAATACCGTCGCTTTTGAAAACACGTCGCTCGAAGGGGAAACCTTTACCTGGGACTTCGACGATGGCGCTACCGGCGCAACGGTCAATGCCTATCACGAATATGCCACGCCCGGCAATTATGAGGTTTGCCTGATTGCAGCCAACCCGGTGGATCGCGACACTTTTTGCCGGCAGGTAATCATATCCGGCCTGGCGCGCGCGTATCCCGATAAAGCCGGCAACACGGGCGACGCCTCGCTGCGTATTTTCGGCGGCGGCCTGGATACTTCGTATCTTGTAAAACTGGTGCAGGGCGGCGCCACCATTGCCCAATCGACGCTTACCGGTTATGGCGGAAAAAGCGCCATCATCAGCTTGCTCGACCTTCGGAATAAACCCACCGGCGTGTATGACCTCGTGGTGGAAAAACCCGGCGGACCAAAGTACACCATGCCGAACGGGTTCACCATCCTGCCGGGAACCAGCCCCGATCCCTGGGTCAGCATTGTCGGGCGCGACCGGATTCTGTTCAACACCTGGACGACCTATACGGTCAACTACGGCAACAAGGGCAACGTGGACGCCCGCCTGGTGCCGGTCTGGTTTGTGTTTTCTAACCCGCCCGACCTGGAAATCGAGTTTCCGGAGGTGTTCTTTTATGACCCCGATTCCACCGGAACCGAAGCGCCGGAGGAAGGCTTGTACATGGAAACCGATTCCTTGTTCGGCAAACCGTTTGCTGCGCGGGTATATCCGCTGCTCATCCCGCTCATCCCCGCCGGCACGGTACAGTCGTTCCGGATACGGATAAAAACGGGAGGCAACCTGCACATCGAAGCCTGGGCGGAGAAACCCTGGTACCAGTCGCCCGTCGACCAAAACAAAATCGAATGCTTCGGCGATGCGTTATCTGAAGCGCCGCCCGAATTGAATTTGACGACCGATAAGGTCTTTTGTGCAAAGTTGTTTACGGCGTTGTTTTACGACAGGATCATGGACGAGTTTTGGCAGGATAAGAGGAACGATCCGAATCCCCAGCTACCGGACTTTTTTTCAAGCGTGCTGAAAAGCCTGCGCGTCGCGGTGAAAGTATGCGGGGTGAGCGACCCGGAGGAGCGTAAAGAAATTGCCAATTGGGTGACCAACTGGATTATCAACCGGCAAATAATCGACCGGCTCGTCCAGGCCAAGGGTGGTAACCAGTGCCCGCTCGAGTTTGCGCCGCAAAACCCGCAGTCCAAACCCCTGACCGCCGTTTCGTCGCTCGACCCCAACGAAAAAACCGGCCTTCAGGGCTACGGCGACCAACACTACCTTGCCCCGCGCGAAGAATTGCCGTATGTCATTCATTTTGAAAACACGGCAAGCGCCACGGCGCCTGCACATACCGTGGTGATTACCGACCAGTTGGATGTGTCCAAATTTGATCCCGGTACCTTCCGTTTTGGCGACATCCAGATCGCCGGCCAACGTATTCAGGCCGACGCCGGCGCCCGCGCATTTGTACAGGATTTCAATATCGAAAATCTCGGCGTTACCGTGCGCATCCTGGGCGCCCTGGATGCCCTCTCCGGCAAAGTAGAATGGGTGTTCCGCAGCCTCGATCCCAATACCCTCGACGACATCGACGACCCCGACCGGGGCTTCCTGCCGCCTAACCTCACCGCGCCGGAAGGGGAAGGCAGCGTATCCTTCTCGGTCCGGTTGAAAGCAGTGCCGCAACAGGGCGAGCAGATCCGGAACGAAGCCAGTATCGTGTTTGACGCCAATGCACCCATCCTGACCAACGAGCACTTCCTGAGCTTCGACCGCGTGGCGCCTCAAAGCGCCGTAGAAGCCCTGCCGCCCAACATTCAGGATCATCCCTTCCCGGTGCATTGGGATGGCTCCGACGCCGGTTCCGGTATCGGCTACTACAACGTATACGTCTCCGAAAACGGCGGGCCGGACAGCCTCTGGATGGCCGGCGCCACCGAAACAACAGCCATATTTACCGGCAAGGTGGGCCATGTGTACCGGTTCTACTCCATCGCCACGGACCACGTCGGCAACATAGAGGCCGTTCCGGCAACCGCGGATGCCGAAACCACCGTCACCGTCGGCGCCAACGATCCGGACGGCGCCGGTCACGCGCTGACCTTGTACCCGAATCCGGCAGCCGACCGCGTGATCGTGCAGTATTCCGGCATCTGCGAAGGTTCCCTGACGCTGGCAGATCATACCGGCCGGATCGTCCGGACCTTACACTTTCGGGGAGCAGGGCAACAGGAGATGGCCACGGGCAACCTGCCCGCCGGCATTTACGTATGGACCTGGACACCGTTGGGGCCGGCCCAGGGGCGGAAAGGGAAGTTGATGATTGGGCATTGATGAAGGAGGGGGCAAATAGGGTTGGGGTGAAGGGGGAAGCCTGATTCGGCATGGGTATTTCCACACAACAACTTCGAGACCATAAAAAAGGCGCTTGGGATTGGCCACAGGCCAACCCCAAGCATTATTTAACGCAGTTGCGGGGGTGATTAATTAAATTTTTTAATTTTACCTTTACATGAACGCACCGGTTTCCCAGTTTTACGACAACATCGCTCCCGTTTACGACAATGCGATGGAAGCCGGTTTTATCAGCCGTTTGATCAGTCGGCGCTTTCAGGAATTCCTTCTCGAAAAATTTCAATCAGCCGGAACCGTGCTCGATGTGGGTTGCGGCTCCGGAACGGATGCCCTTTTCCTGGCCGGTAAAGGTGTACAGGTGCTTGGTTTGGACATTTCCCCCGGCATGATTCAGATCGCCCGGGAAAAAGCGGCTGCGGCCGGCCTAGGGGGGTTCGTACAGTTTTTAACAGCTGACGCTACCCGGTTGAACGGGCTGGGCGACCGGCGTTTCGATGGGGCTTATTCTAATTTTAATGTACTCAACCACCTCGAGAACTTGGACGATTTTGCCAAATCCCTGGCGGAAAAATTGCTTCCCGGGGCGCCGGTGGTATTGACGATGATGAACCGGGTTTGTATACCGGAAGTGTTGGGTTACCTCGCGCGGCTGCGTTTGGCGACTGCCTTCCGGAAACTGTGGTCGCGTCAGGATACCCTTATCTTGCGCATGCATCTTTATTTTCCGACGGAAGCAGTGCGACACCTGGAGCCGAGTTTTTCGGTGCAACGCATCGAGGGCTTCGGGCTGCTCCTGCCGCCGGCGCAACTGTATAAGGGCAAGTACTTTCGCCCTTTTTTCAACATCATGGCCGCTTTCGAACGCCCTCTGCTTCGCTTATTTCCCTTCTACCAGTTTTGCGACATATATATCCTGATTTTGAAGAAAAATGAATCTTAAAAAATTCATCCAGCGACTCCGTTTCCGATTCAAAGCAGCCGGATACATGCGGGTAGCTTATCTGAGCCCGCGTAAGGTGGTAATGGTAACCACGCGCCTGAACGGTACCGACAACGTGCTGCCCATCGACTGGCACATGCCGATCTCCTTCGAACCCAAACTGTATGCAATTTGCCTGGAAAGCCACAACCATTCGGCGGAAACCATCCGCCGCACGGGCGTGTTCGTCGTCAACTTCGTGGGTGCAGCGCTGGAGGAGAAAATCCTCCTGTGCGGACGGACCTCGGGCCGGAAAGCAGACAAATTTGCGCTATCCGGTCTGGAGCGACAAGAAGCCTGCAAGGTAGACGCGCCGGTGCTGACTGAAGCTTTTGGCTATCTGGAATGCCGCGTCACTGAAATGCACACCTGGGGCGATCATACCGTTTTTGTCGGGCAAGTACTGCACGGGGAGTTGGTGGAAGGATTCGCCCCGGAGCTATACCATGTCACTCAATTTTAATGCCCTTTGCTGTCGAGCAAGTTGCCCTGGTGAGGCGCTTACACCACGATCACCACATTCCCTTTTTTCCGCCCTGTGTCCACGTGCGCATGTGCCTGGGCGATTTGTTCCAGGCCGTCTTTTTTGCCTATCAAGGATGTCAGCCGGCCTTCTTCGGCCATCTTTTTTAAAAAAACCACCGCATCGGCCGTTTCGGTAGCCACGCCGGACAGCACTTTTGCGCGGCCGGTCATGTTTGCCCATAGGCCCTGGAGCGTTTCCGCCGGCATGGCGGCGCCCAGAACAGACTTTTTCGGGCTGAACAAACCGTAGATAAACCGCACCGCAAACGGGTCGGCTTGCCGCAGCCGGCTATCCGCTGACGTGACCGCCGTGGCATGGATTTTTATCAGGATTTCGTTGTCTTTCGGGCTGGGCTTGGCTACCGTTTTGATTTGGAGTACTTCGGGGGCGCCGTATTTGGCATAGACTGCTGCTTTCATTGTGAACGTCATTTTTTGTTTTTTTTGACGGCACAAAGGTCGGAGCGGCAGCAGTACCGGTCGTTCCGGTTTGTAAATCGGAACGTCTTATTTCACCACTTTCTTCCAGTACTCCTTTGGCGATTGGCCGGTCATTTTTTTTGAAATAGGTGTTGAACACCGTTTTGGAATTGAAACCGCTTTCGTAGGCCAGTCCGAGCGGCGTCAGGTGCTGCAGGGCAGGGTCGGCGACCTTTGACTGGAAGGTTTCCAGGCGGACACTGCCCTCCAGGATCGTGGAAACATGGAGTTCCCGGCCAATCTGCGGGATGGGTATGTTTTTGTTTTTAAAAAAGAAAGAGGACGTGCGCGAGGTAACCTTCAGGTTTTTGATTTTGGTTAAAGCGTTGATGATTTCTTCCGTCATGCCGTCGCTGAAGTACTCGGTATCGGCGCTGGCACTCATATTGACAAAAGGCAACACCGCCACCGATGTCGTTTGTTCCGGCGGGTGTCCCGGTAAGTCCGGAGTCGCCGGCGTTTTCATGCCACCGGTTGTTGTGGAAAATGCCTTCATACGATACCGAAAACGAGCAAAGCATGGAAATGTTCTATTTTTGCCCGGAATGTGCCATTTTAACTGCTCGATATGAAATACCTCTTCCCGCTTCTTTTTTTGCTGGCGACGGCCTCACCCCTGTTCAGTCAGTCCAAACCCGCGTATATCCTGTACAATGCTGACGGTAAAAAAGTCAGTTATGGAAAGATGATCCGTACGCTGAAAAGCAAGGACATCGTGCTTTTCGGCGAATACCACAACAACCCGATCGCCCATTGGCTTCAGTTGGAAACGCTGAAAGACCTGCACACCCGACGCCGGCTGGTGCTGGGCGCCGAAATGTTCGAGGCCGACAACCAGGAAGTTCTGGACCGGTATCTGCGTGGCGAGATCGACGCCAAAGGCCTGGATACGCTTGCCCGGCTGTGGAAAAACTACCGCACCGATTATGCGCCGCTGGTCAATTTCGCCCGCGACAGCCATCTCGTTTTTGCCGCCACCAATATCCCCCGCCGCTACGCCTCGATGGTGGCCAAGGGCGGATTTGGGGTGCTGGATACTTTAAGCGCACTGGAGAAATCCTGGATGGCGCTGCTGCCCATGGCTTACGATCCCGAACTACCCGGCTACAAAAATATGATCGCCATGATGGGCGGCCACGGCGGCCCCAACCTGCCCAGGGCGCAGGCAACGAAGGATGCCACCATGGCGCATTTTATTTTAAAATACTTCCAACCCGGCCGCTTGTTTCTGCATTTCAACGGCGCCTACCACTCCGACAATTACGAAGGTATACTTTGGTACCTCCGCCGGCAACGACCCGAACTGAAATATGCCACCATCACCATGGTGTCGCAAAAAAACGTGGGTCGCCTGTCGGACGAACACAAAGGGAAAGCCGATTTTATTATCTGTGTGGACGAAGACATGACACCGACGCATTAAGCATGCCGTGACATCGCCATTATCCCTGTTTTTGAAAATCAGCAGCCGGCAGCGGACCATTTGGATGGAAATAAAACCGGAGTGATTTTTTGTTTTAAAAAACAAGCCGGATTCACCCACAACATGAATCCTTGCCCGGTCGTTGTGTCAAATCGCCGGAAAGCGGCAGATTTGTCGAGTAAACGGCGTTTCCGGGGCAATTCGGCACAAATCAAAAAGTTTTACTATATGATAATATGCTATTTTGTTTTTTAAACAAAAATTGTTAACTTTGGCGGCTGAATCGGCGTACCAAAAAATTTTAAACACCAGCGCACTTTGTTGGCAGGGCATTCAAAAACGTGAATCGCCGTTTATGCAGGCAGATGCTGGAAAAAGCGCGGCAGACGTAAAGTATTACCAGTCACAATTTTAACATTTTTTAACTGTCAAAAAAGGCTGAAAGAAGATGCCGCCAACTTGTGGAAAATACAAAGCCAATGTGGATAACTCGCGTTATTTTTTTTATTATCCACATCATCGGGTAGGGTTTTCCACAGGTTTTGCCCGATACGGAATGTTTTGAAAGTCGCGGATTCGCGGATTCAGAGTAGGTTTGTCATCCCTCTAATTGTACCTTTTTTAGCATGTCAGAGTCGAACGAAAATAAGGATTACAAAAGCGGATCGTCGAAGGGCCGCGCGCAGCGCAACGGAACGGCCGGGGAAGGCCTGTCCAACTACGTTTTTGGCAAAATACAGCCCCAGGCCCTGCCTCTGGAAGAGGCCGTGCTGGGCGCTCTGATGCTCGACCGCGAGGCGCTGCCGGTGGTGATGGACATCCTGCGCCCCGAAAGTTTTTACCAGGAATCGCACCAGCATATCTACCGGGCCGTCATCCGGCTATTCGAACGCTCCAACCCGGTGGATATCCTCACCGTAACGGAAGAACTGCGCAAAACAGGCGAACTGGAAAAAGTGGGCGGGAGTTACTACTTGGTTGAACTGACCAACCGCGTGGCTTCGGCGGCCAACATCGAGTACCACGCCCGCATTATCGCCCAGAAACATATCCAGCGCGAGCTCATCCGCGTGAGCACCAACACCATCCGCGACGCATACGAAGACACCACCGACGTGTTTACCCTGCTCGACGACGCGGAAAAAGGCTTGTTCGGTATCACTCAGAACAACCTGAGCCGCACTTTCGAAAGTATGGGGGCCCTGAGTAGCCGCGTGCTCAAACAGGTGGAGGAACTCTCCCAGAAAACCGACGGCCTCACCGGCGTACCCACGGGCTTTACCGATCTCGACCGCCTCACATCCGGCTGGCAACCCTCCGACCTGATCATCCTCGCCGCCCGCCCGGGTATGGGTAAAACCTCCTGCGTGCTGGCCATGGCGCTCAATGCCGCGCGCGATTTCAACAAAGGCGTGGCGTTGTTCTCCCTCGAAATGGCCAGCACCCAGCTCGTGCAGCGCCTCATCTCCATGGAAGCCGAAATTCCCGGCTCCAAAATGCGGAACGGTAAACTGGAAGACTACGAATGGCAGCAACTGCAAACCACCGTGGAACGCCTGTCTACCGTGCCTATTTATATCGACGACACACCCGGTATCAACATCTTCGAACTGCGTGCCAAATGCCGCCGCCTGAAGATGCAGCACGACATCCAACTGGTCATCATCGACTACCTGCAACTTATGACCGGCGCTTCCGAAAACAACCGCAACGCCAACCGCGAACAGGAAATCGCCGGTATTTCACGGGCCTTGAAAAACATGGCCAAGGAACTGAGCGTGCCGGTAATCGCGCTGTCGCAACTCAGCCGGGCCGTGGAGGTACGGGGGGGAAGCAAGCGGCCACAGTTGTCCGATCTTCGTGAAAGTGGAGCTATTGAGCAGGATAGCGACATCGTATCCTTTATTTACCGCCCCGAATACTACGGTATCCTGGAAGATGAACAAGGCCAATCGCTGAAGGGAGTTGCTGAATTTATAATTGCCAAACACCGCCACGGCGCGCTGGATACTATAAAACTAAAATTCACCGATCAGTTTGCCCGATTCGGCAACCTCGACGACCCCGCTTTTGCCGGTCTGAGCGACCCGCTCACCGGGCCATTCACGCCAAGCATCATCACCAAGCCATCGAGAATGAATGATGAGGATATACCTTTTTAGGCTGGTAACGCGGCCTTCAGGCCGCCCCGGTATACGGCCCTTCAGGGCCGTTCCAACTTAATTACGGCCCCGGAGGGCCGTGTACCGGGGCGGCTAAAAAGCCGCGCTACCAGCTATTTCTCAATAGACTTCTTCTCCGCGTCGCGCATGCCCTGGCGGATTTCGTCTTCCACCGAATTTTTGGCGCTGTTGAACTCGCGGATGCCCTTGCCCAGGCCGCGCATTAGTTCGGGGATCTTGTTGCCGCCGAACATCAGCAAAACGACCAGGAAAATAAGGGTCAGTTCAGTGGCGCCGAGATTACCGAGGAATAAAAGAGTGGAAAGCATAGTTGAAGCATTTAGTGAACTCCGAAAGAAAATATCCGGCGCTTGCCGGAATGAGTATAGTACAGTCGTCCATCTGACCGGAAAACCGGCGCAAAGTTACACCGGCGAAGGGGCAAAAGAAAGGACGCCGGTCATTTTAAACCCCAGCCGCCTTTAATCGTTTGTTAATGTAACGTTATTTTAACCTTTGTAATATTTTACCGGCCCGGCAAGGCTTTTGCAACCAACATAAAATGGTTGTGATTAACGAAATTATTCCTCTAAACCCTCTAAACCCTCTAAACTCTCTAAACCCTCTAAACCCTCATAAACCCTCTAAACCCTCTAAACCCTCTAAACCCTCATAAACCCTCTAAACTTTCTAAACTCAACAAATATGACAAAACATATTTTTTCCATATCCTTCCTGGTGCTGTTTGCCGGAACGGTCTTGCTGGCACAGCCACTGAACCGTTCCACGCCGGATGCCATGCTGAAGTCGGCACAGGAAGCCGAATCGACCGGAAACCCTTACGCGGCGCTGGAGTTCTACGAAGACGTATACGACGAAACGAAGGACAAAGCGATCAATGTCAAAATCGCTAAACTGAACTTCGAATTGCGTGATTACCAGCAGGCTGAACGCCAACTCAGCCGTATTGTGCTGCGCGACCGAAAAAATGAGTATACCGAACTCAAATACTGGTATGCCATGGCCCTGAAGCACAACGGTAAATATGCCGATGCCGCCGACATGTTTACGCAATATATCAGCGAAGGCCAGGATAAAGCCCTGGTGGAAGCCAGCAAACGGGAAGCTGCCGGCTGCAGAATCGGGATGAAAGCCAAACAGCCGGAGAACCTGCTGGTAAACAACATCGGTAAAAAAGCCAACAGTCCGCAAACAGAAGCCTCTCCTTCCTTCAGTGGCGGAGAACTATACTTCACTACTCTTGCCTCCAAGGAGATCATTACGTTGGATGGTAAGGAAGGGGATTGGTACACCAAAATATATACTGCCTCCAAAACCGGACAAACCGCCGAATTTGGGGCGCCCACGCCACTGGGCACTCAAATCAACCGGGAAGGCTGGCACCAGGGCAACGTAAACGTTTCGCCCGATGGCAAAACCATGTATTTCACGCGCATTCAGATGGAGAACAACTACCTCGGCGAAAGTAAAATTTATTTTGCGCTGAAAGGCGCCGACGGTTGGGGCGCGGCCAACGAAGTAACCGGGGTGAACGGAGATTACATCTCCAAACACCCCTGCGAAGGCGAACTTTTCGGCGAAAAAGTATTGTTCTTTGCCGCCAACATTCCGGGCGGTAAAGGCGGTTTTGACATTTATTATTCGCCGAAAAAATCGGATGGCGTCTTCGGCTTGCCGGTCAACCTGGGAGAGGTGATCAATACCGTTGGCGACGACGTGAGCCCCTTTTACCAGGATGGAAAACTGTATTTCAGCAGCAACGGACGGGAAACCATCGGCGGATTCGACGTGTTTGAAAGCCAGTGGAATGGCGCCGTCTGGAGCGCGCCGCAAATGCTGCCCGTTGGTATAAACTCCAGCGTGGACGATCTCTTTTATACACGTTCCACCGATGGCTACAGCGGCTTCTTAGTCAGCAACCGCCCCGGCCCGAATAACCTGAAAAGCAAAACCTGCTGCGACGACATCTACGCCTGGGAAATAGAGCGCATCAAAGTAGACCTGCTGGCCACCACTTTCCGGTTTAAAAAATCCGGCGAAAAGGCCAACCCGGCCCTCACCGGCTGCACGGTTCAGATTGTCGATGTTTCCGACCCTAATCCGGTAAATGTAGACACCCGAACCAACCCGGCAGCCAATGACTTCGCCTTTACTTTGTTACCCGACAAATCCTACGTAATCATTGCCGAAAGGGAAGGCTACGAACCGGACACGGTGCGCTTCAACACGACCGGGGTGAAAAAAACTACCAAAGTGGAGAAAAAACTCACCCTTCGAGCCAAACGCCCACCAAAACCGCGCGTTGTGCGACGCGACGAACCCATCCGGATGAACAATATCTATTATGATTTTGATAAGGCCGATATTCTGCCCGATGCGGAAAAAGACCTGCAATTCCTCGTCGATCTGATGAACCGCTATCCGGACATGAAGATCGAACTCTCCTCGCATACCGACGCCCAGGGCCGCGATGACTACAACGAAAGACTTTCCCAACGCCGCGCCGACAGCGCAAAAACCTGGATGGTGGCGAAAGGGATCGCGGCCGATCGTATCGTGGCTGTTGGATCCGGGGAAAAATTCATCCTGAACCGCTGTAAAAACGGCGTTGAGTGTCCCGACGAGGAACACCGCTACAACCGGCGTACTGAATTCAAGATCATCGCCGGGCCCACCAGTATCACGATCGAAGAAGAGGTTAAAGACTGACGACTTACGACTTTTGACTTACGACTTTTGACTTACGACTTGGGGTACTGTGCTAAAGGATTATCCG
>CALEYM010000203.1 GCA_937926185.1 uncultured Bacteroidota bacterium
ACAATTAGATACGGAATATTCAGCGCAATGCAGATCAAAACGGCGACTTATAAGCCGCATTTGTCAAAAACGTTTCGTCGGTCAGCGTTTTCAAAAACGCTACCAGGTCGGCTCTGTCCTGTGCGGTCAATTGGAGACCACCGGGTTGTACATTGTACTGCATCAGTTCGTCCATTGTCGCCGATTGTTTCACGCCCGTATTGTAGTGGTCAATCACCTCCTCCAGCGTCGCAAAACGCCCGTCGTGCATGTATGGCGCGGTGAGGGCGACGTTGCGCAGGCTCGGTACTTTGAATTTTGCCTGGTCTAGCGGATCGCTTGTCACTTTACGGCGGCCTTCATCTTTTTGGTCGGCGTCCGCATCGAGGCCATTATTCATAAACTCGTCGTTGGTAAAGTTGAACCCGCCGTGACAGTGGAAACATTCTGCTCCGCTTTCTGAGCCGAAGGGATCGAATTCCGTGAAAAACAACACCCGGCCGCGTTCTTCGCTTTCCGTCAGGGTCGTTTCGCCGCGTTTGAATTTATCCCATTTCGCATTGTTGGATACCATCGTCAACATGAACTGTTCCATCGCCAGACTCATCCGTTCCGGTGTTACCGTCGCGTCGCCGAATGCGCGAATGAATTGGTCGGTGTAGCGCTTGTCGGCAGATAATTTGGCTACCACGTTGGGCAAGGTTTCGTTCATTTCCAGCGGGTCCTGGATCGGTTTCAACGACTGGTCGCGCACATGCGGGGCACGGCCGTCCCAAAACAGGCCGTTGGCATGCCAGGCGAGATTCATGACCGGCATGGCCTGGCGTTTGCCCGGCAGACCTTCCACACCGAGGCTGAATTGGCGAATGTCGGAAAAGGCGTCTTCTTGTTTGTGGCAATCGGCGCAGGCTTGCGAACCGTCTTTGGAGAGCATCTTTTCATAAAAAAGCATACGGCCCAATTGCACCCCGGCTACTGTGAGTTTGTTGTCGGTGGGCAAATCGGGTGTAGGGAAGTAGCCCACATCGAGATTGTAAAGCGTAGTGTCGTAAGTTGCGGGTGGGTCAACCGGGTCTTTAGGGTCGCAAGCGATGAAAAGAAGGGCGAAAGCAAACAGTGTGAAGGGTATTTTCTTCATAAAGCGGGTAGTTGAATGTTTTTATGTTGTGGTTTTGTCAGGTCAATTATCCTTTTTCCATTTGGGGTTATTCAGGAATTTTTCATCCGTCAATGACTTTAAAAAGGTTACCAAATCCGTTTTTTCACCTTCTGTCAAACCCAAAGGCCGTAACGATGCGCTTTTGTTCGGATGCGGCCGTCCGCCGGAATTATAGTGCTCTACCACGGCTTCCAGTGTCCAAAATGATCCGTCGTGCATGTAGGGCGCCGTGACCGCCACGTTGCGCAGCGTCGGCACTTTGAAGCGGGCGCGATCGCTTTCCAGTTCGGTCAGGCGGAAGCGGCCGGGGTCGGGGTAGTCGGCGTAAAGGCCGTTGTTTTCAAAGGCGTAGTTGCTGAAATTGATCCCCGCATGGCATTGAGCGCAATTGGTTTTTTCCGAAAAGAACAAGTCCATGCCGCGTTTTTCCGCGGCCGTCAACGCTTCGTTTTGTCCTTGAAAAAAATATGCATCGTAGGGACTTTGTCCGCTTACGAAGGTTCGTTCAAAGCAGGCAATGGATCGGGTAATAACAAAGGCATCCGGCTCGCGGTCGTATGCTTCACGGCTCATACGGACGTAACTCGTGTCGCGTTGGAGGCGTTCGGCAATGAGTAAGATGTTAAAATCGAATTCGTTGTGCTCCTGGATCGGAACGAGGATTTGCATTTCCAGTGTCGGTACGCCACCCTCCCGGGTGAAATACGGATGGTAACCGATATTCGCCAGGGTCGGGGCATTGCGCGTCCCTGGCCGGCTGGCCACGCCCGGACTGAACGCCACGGTATCGCTGAATGCCTTCGATGCGTGATGGCACGATGCACAGGATACGGTACTATCGCTCGATAATACCGGATCGTAAAACAAACGTTTGCCCAAGGCCCAGCGGGCAAGGGTCAATTCGTTCCCGGATGGAAATACAGGGGCCGGGAAGCCGGTCGGCACCGCCAACAGCGGTTCGGGTTCCGTAACCGGTTCCGGTACGTCTTTCTTGCAAGCAATGACGGCCAGTGCCAGCAATACCGCGATGATGTACAGTTTTTTCATTGGAAAAGAGGGGCGTACGGTCGGAAACAACGGGCAACCGCCGCACACCCACTGCTTATAAAAAAATACTTTTACTGAGTAATGACTAATTTCTCCACAGCTACTGGCCGTTCGTTTTGCCAAAGATGTACGAGATAGACTCCCTCGTTGAAGTTGTTTTCAAAAACAAACGAACTGTTGGCTGCTGCAAGCGGTTGGTTCAATACTACACGGCCCGCCAGGTCCGTCAACGTGATGCGGTAATCGAACCCGGCCGGAAGAGTCATGGTCGCTATTACACGACCTGTGGCAGACGGGTTAGGTGAAACGGAGAATGTACCTTCGAAAGATGGATCAATCGTCATGGTCGCTGTTTCAGCGCTGAAAACCACGTTTTTCATGTTGTTCATCAACGTCACGGCCTTGCCGGTGGAGCCATGCACGATGAGTCCCGCCGATACGTTGATGCTGTTCAACACTTGGGCGTAATCGGCAACGAGGTGAATGGTTTTGTCCCCGTTCGACTGGTTCTCGGCCACCGTGTTCAGCGTAAGGGTTTTGTAATTGGCATCACCCAGCGCGTGAATTTCGTAGTCGTTGGCGAAATTGGTGCCTGCCTTGCCTTCGATGGCCACGAACCGGTAACCCGCCGACCAGCCCCATTGCATAGCCGGGTTTTGCGGCGCGAGTGGGTGATTGGCCGGATAGGCGGCCGGGTCCAGGTGATTATGTGCCTGGTCGACACCTACAGAAAAGGTGATACTTTCCACATTCGTAATATCTGGATGCGTACCGAGATCGTACATACTGTCTATCGCCGGGCGTACCAACAGGTACATATCTGTCATAGGCGTCACCTGACCGCCGTCATGGGTGATTTTGATTTCGGAAATGTAATATTCCAGCCGGGTGATTTTGTATTCGTAAGAGCCCGCTGATACCGGGGTATTCAGCGCGAAAGGCGCCGCGCCGAGACGGGGTGAAAGATGGAGCGTGACCTTATTCTGGGCTTGTACAACCGACAACAAAGCGAACAACGAAAGGACAGAGAGGAGCAGTTTTTTCATAAAAAATTGATGTTGTTTAAGTTGAGTGACGAAAGCAGGTTAGTTTGTTTTTACAATTTTGAAAACCGCCGTGCCGCGAACGGTGAAAATTTTGAGGGCATTCATTCCGGAGCTCAGCCGGTTAGCCGGTATGCTTGTCGCATTTGGTTCTGCGAGTAGCAAACGCCCCGTTTGATCGTACACCTCCACCCGGACCGGTTCCCAGCCGTTGTCGGCGGTTATGGTCACCCTGTCCCCGGATTTGAGCAAATTAGGCGACACGCGCAGGTGATCTTGAGCGGCATTTTCCGTCGTTCCGGACACAGC
>CALEYM010000204.1 GCA_937926185.1 uncultured Bacteroidota bacterium
TAAACCACTCTAAACTTTCTAAACCACTCTAAACTTTCTAAACCACTCTAAACTTCATAAACCCTCATAAACTTCATAAACCCTCATAAACTCCCTTACTCCACCTTCATCGTCATCCGGATATCTTCCAGCGGGCGGTCATTTCCGTCGCGCGGCAGGGCGGCGATTTTATCCAGCACTTCCAGTCCTTCCAGCACTTCTCCGAAAACCGTGTATTGGCCGTCCAACTGGGGTGTGCCGCCTTTCACCTTATACTGTTCGCGCCATTCCGGGCTGTACTTGATCCTCAGGCGTTGTTCCCACTGATTAAGCGACTCGTCGGTTTGCGTTTGCCCCTGCACGATAAAAAACTGGGAGCCGTTCGATTTTCGCCCGGGATTCACGGGGTCGGGCAGGCGGGCGGCAGCGAGGGCGCCGCGCAGGTGCGGGGCCCTGATCTCAGCCGGCAGGTCGTAGCCCGGACCGCCGTTGCCAAGCAGTGTTCCGGCCGGCGCATATTTGGAATCGGGGTCGCCGCCCTGGATCATAAAATCGCGGATAACCCTATGGAAAAGCAGGCTGTCGTAAAACCCTTCCCTTGCCAGTTTGAGAAAGTTGTCGCGGTGCAGGGGCGTGGAATCGTACAATTTTACCCGGATATCACCCAGGTTGGTGTGAATACGAACGATGGTTTGCTTATTTTGGCAAGAGGCCAAAAGTACGGACATGGAAAACGAAAGCCCAACCAAAAAGTAGCGCATAAAAAAATCAGAATGAAGTTTGTGCCAGGTCGAATCTGAAATAAACGTTCAGGCCGCCGTTTCGCATGCGCGCGCCGGCCTGCCGTTTGGTTTCGTCGGTCAGGTCAAATTCATAATACCCTTCCACGCCAATGGCTGCCCGTTCGGCGGCCCCGATAACCCGTCCGATGCCTGCCCGGGTAGTCAGCAGCATGCCGGAACGTTTGTTGATCTCGTCTTTCGGATCATAAAACGTTTCGATGTAGTCCTGGGCTTCCTTGTTGCCGATGCTGTTGGTATAAATTTCCCGGCCGTTAAAGCCCCAATCGCGGATCACATATTTTAAGCCGCCATGCACGGAAAAGAAAAAATCGCTGTCGTAGGGTCGGAAATCCCGTCCAAAGCCGAGGAAAGTAATGCCGAGCATGGGTTTTTGATAAGTAGCCACCGACGACATAAATTCCACATTGATGAACATGGGGAAATAGCGGGTGGAAAAATACAGATTCAGGCCATAACGCGGCATGAAATAGCTGCTCCGGATATCGTAATCGCTTTCAAAGTTTTCCCAGGTATAGGATTGTGGCGGGTCATGGCTAAAACTAATGGCTTTCCATAAAGCCGCCATATTGGTGGCTTCAAACAGCGTATTATGGGTTAATATGCCACCGCCGGCGTTGAAGCCAAGCCGTACAAAGTAGTTTTCTTTCAGCGCTTGTTTTTTGGCATCGGGTTTTATTCCCAAACGGCTGAAAAAGTCGTCCCTGCCCTGGGCGCCCGCGGCGCCAATCATAAGTACCAGCGCGATAATGGTAAAAATGTGTCTCAACATGGTAATTTTTTCGTAAATGAACAATACAGGCATACCAAACCGAAAGGTCAGGTAAGGCGGTATTACACAACAGATTACGAGGGAATAGTCGTATGCCGCAAAAACTGTTCCGGCAATTCCGGTCAGGCCGTCGAACGACTATCTTTCCATGAGGAGGAGCGAAAATTAGCCATTTTTGGGTGTTTAATCGTCACGCAAAAACGGTAGGCCCCTGAAAAACGGGGCGAAAGGTAAGCAATTCGCTTAAATTTTCCCCCGGCGAGTGTTAATTCTGACAAGCAGTGAAATAGTTTTGGGTTTTGGCGGCACAAGATCAAATCGTGAATCGAACGTATTTGATCTTCTTTCCTGCCTCCAGGTGCATTTTTTCATACAGCGTCTGAATGTCGAGTTCCGGAAAAGGCAGAGGTTTGGCGTAGATGTCGTCGTCGTGATAAAGCAGCGTGCAGCGCGGGTCGGCGGCAATGGTGTCGAGCGTGAACCGGTAAAAATCCGGGTCGTCGTGTTTGAGGTGTACCAGGCCGCCGGGGCGCAGGATCAGGCGGTATTTTTCCAGAAAAAAAGCGGAGGTTAGCCGGCGGTTTTCCTTGCTGGGGCGCGGGAAGGGGTCGGGGAAGGTGATCCAGATTTCGTCCACTTCAGCGGGCGCAAAAAAACGGTCGATGATCTCGATGCGGGTGCGCAAAAAAGCGGCATTGCCGATGCGCTCTTCCAGCGCCTGTTTGGCGCCTTTCCATATCCGGTTTCCTTTCACATCCACACCGATGAAATTCCGGCCGGGAAACTGCCGCGCCAGCGCCACGGTATATTCGCCGCCGCCGCAGGCCAGTTCCAGGGTGATGGGGTGGTCGTTGTGAAAATGTTGCGCCTTCCAGCATCCCCTCAGGTCTGTTTCCTGCATGCCTGCGCCCACGAGCACGGGTTGCTGAATGTTGTAACATTCATAAACATTGGGGAAGGAAAGGATTTCGGCGAACTTGCGGAGTTTGTGTTTACGAGCCATATTTTGGGAAGTTTATGAGGGTTTATGGGGGTTTATGAGGGTTTATGAGGGTTTATGGGGGTTTATGAAGGTTTATGAGGGTTTATGAGGGTTTA
>CALEYM010000205.1 GCA_937926185.1 uncultured Bacteroidota bacterium
CCTTGAATAGGGTAATTTATATTGTTGCTAGACTATCAAGCGGCAATTCTGTTCCTGCCAGCCGCTTTTTTGTCTGTCCAGAAAGCTTCCAACCGGAAAGTTGGCGTACACCTGCGTATTATAATCCAGATGCTCTTTGTCGTTGAAAATCAGAAGGGTATGCGTTACCCAATGCGAACCGGCCAATGCCAGATTGCCTCTGTGAAACATCCATTCGGCGACATAGTCTCCGTCGCCGACACAAATCACCTCGGGCGCTACAACATCGGCTTGTTCGGATCGGGGCGCCGAAAGTTCGGTAAGGTCTTGATCGGCTAAACGTCCATCGGGGCCGAAAAGCCGGGCCGGATCCAGTGCCGGGGCCTTGCGTTTTTGCAGGGAGCTTTTAGGAAATTGGTCGATTATGGTGACATATTTGGGATATTCTACCTGAAATCCAAAACTCAACACCTGGTCGACCCAATTCCGGTCCATGATATTGATGTGGTGAGTCAGTTGAAATATATTATACTCGTCGTAAATGTGTTGTAAATGTTCATCCGGTGGGCGTTTCCCGTAATGTTGTTCTTTCAGGTTGATAACCGTAGGGAACCGGCTGATCCGGATACTGACATCTTTAAACTCAATATGTCCCACTTGGGATTCGCCCAGGTGGAACCCCAGGGGTACTAATCTTGATTTTAACGGGAGATCAAGAAATGCTTCGTTATCTGGAATTTGTTCCATGAACCGGGGATTTTAGCCTGTCAATGTACACTCGATAAATGTTATCTTTTTATCCGGTTTGATCCTGTCCGGCGTGTTCCGGGCGGGCGGAGTATTGGAAAATACCTTTGAGAAAGGACAGAATTTGTGTTTTTGTTTTCGCCGCTTCTTCGATGCTCCGGTAGAGCAGTTCGTACAAATTTGTTTCCGCGCGCAATTGTGAAAGTCGTTGATAGAACGAGTTTAGCACATGTCGCATCTGATTGAGTTCAATTCTGGTATCGTACATGTACACTCCGCGCGCGCCTCCGCCGCTGAGCAACACCGATGAGTTAAATTCCACCTCGTTCACGTCAAAGGGTTCATAACAGGTCAGCAGGACGATGCTTTTATCCTTGAAAAGACCTTTTTGAGCGGCTTCGCTTATTTTCTGGCGAAATTCCGCCGTTTTTCTGCCGACGATCAAAATATAATTATTGACTTCCAGCATGACATCGTCTTGCAGTTCGAATACCCGGCCTTTCAGATTCATTACGGTAGATTGCACATCGTTGAGTATGATGTTTTCTGCCGTCAGGAAATCGTCGTGTTGGAATACAAGGCCGATATCCTCCATGCCCCGGATATTAACCGGCTTGCTTGCATTTTTAACCGCCAGCGCGAGATTGGGGCGGCACAAGCCAATTTGAACAGCCGGGCGGCCGGGTGTGCGGTATGGCGGAAAATGTTGCGCCAGAAAGGCGGCTAACTTGTGCGGATTTATGAAATCCGCGCCCGGGAAAAGACCACTGACGACAGGCGCTGACCCGCTGCCGGCGTTGGCCGCCCCCGCTCCAAACCATTCATCAAAAGTGAAGAGCAGGGTAATCGGTTTGTCAGGGCTGAATTGGGTCTGTAAAAACCGGTCAAATGCCAGTGCGAAGGCCGCATTTTGATTTGACTCACGTGTCAGATCATTCAAGGCATCGGTTTTGGGGAATCGGAATGTCGTGTTGTCCACGGTGATCGCCACCTCTTTATCCTGGCTGCGTATGCCGTTGATCCGCGCAATTTTAATTTGATCGGTGCTCCATTCGGCGCAGCGTTCATTCAGCGCGTTTTCAATAATAGCCTGGCCTGCCGCGCCTTTTTTCCGGTTCAACACTTTTTGTCCGTCGATTTCCCATACGTCGCCTTCTTTTTCGGGTTCAAGCATGAGGAATTGTTTGCCCGGCGTACCGTCGCCTTTATCCAGCCGCATTTCGGAAGCGGCGGTATTTGCGGGGAGTTTTTTGCCGTTTTTTATCAGTTGCCAGGTGTTTTTGTCTGCCGTGATGCGCAACCTGACTTCGGGCGTTATAGCTGCCGGTTTACCGAGAACGTGAGCGGAATAGTCGTTCACCTCTTCTTCGAACGTTTTACGTCCGAAACCGATTTCATTCAGGTCCGCACGAACCGCCTCCATTTCAGCGGCTAATTTTTGGGAAACTTCGGGGGTGAGCGTGCCGGTTGCGGTTAATTTATGCCGGGTCTGATAATCGCGGATGCCGGCATACCCCAGGAGGCGGATGAAAGAAATTTCCCGCGGTCGTTCGTGTTGGGGGCAATAACCGCGCCGGAAACGGCCTCCTCGGGTACCTCAATTCGACCCCGGTCGGGGTGAAGATATCGGGCCTTACGAAGTCCTTCGGCCAGAACCGCGTTTTAAGGGGCGTTGACCTCGAAATCGAGCCCGGCGAAACGGTCGTTATAC
>CALEYM010000206.1 GCA_937926185.1 uncultured Bacteroidota bacterium
GGAAGCCTGTTTCCTCCAGAATACTCCGGCATTCGGCAACTTCCTTCTCAGTCAGGTTTTCCCTATGCGGATGCACTTCCATAAATATCGTCTCGATCTGCTTCAACCATTCCCGGTTTTCCCGCAGGAAATCCAGTTCGGCGCCTTCGATATCGATGATCAGCGTATCAAACTTCAGTCGGTGCGCGCGTTCGAGGTCGGTGACCGTCTTGCCGGGCACCGATATTTTTTCCGACCATTTGCGGCGGGCACTGCTTACGCCGATACCCGGGCCGATGTAAAAGTCGTTGAGCGGTTGCTTCGATATCATACAGTTTTCAATCGAAAAAGAACTGCCGGTAAATGCTTTATTCTGTTCGATATACGGTATGAGTTTCGGATTTGCTTCCACCACCACGTGGCGTTCCGGGTGCCGGAGCAAACGGTTGGCCACGCAGGATACAATACCGATACAACCGCCCAATTCGAGTACGCTGGCTTCGGGGTCGAGGTATTTTTTCAGGTAAATCCGTTCGCGCTTCTCGTACGAGTTGATCTGAAACTGTCCCCTCAGCCGCACGTTCACTATATCATAAGGAACCAGTACTTCCACGCCATCCATCTTTTTTGTCTTTCGCCCCAACAAGGTGAAAAACCACCCTGCCAACCAGGTTTTCGTATTGAATTTGAGCAGGTTAAAATCCCTGCGTAAATCTTGAAAAGTGGCGTTCATTATTTGGATCGAATAAAAAAGGACGGTTAAATGACCGGTTCATTTTTATTGGGAGGGTGTCTCACAAGTCTTATGAGACACCACCCGTAGTTTATTCAAACTTCACGTCGAGCGCCAGGCCCCTGAGTTCGTGCACCAATACGTTGAACGACTCCGGAATATTGGCATCCGGCAGGTTGTCGCCTTTCACGATAGCCTCGTAGGCTTTGGCGCGGCCCTGGATATCGTCCGACTTGAAGGTCAGCAACTCTTGCAGGATGTTCGATGCGCCGTAGGCTTCGAGGGCCCACACCTCCATCTCCCCGAAACGCTGGCCGCCGAACTGGGCCTTTCCGCCGAGCGGCTGCTGCGTGATGAGCGAGTACGGGCCGATGGAACGGGCGTGCATTTTGTCGTCCACCATGTGGCTTAGTTTGAGCATGTAAATGATGCCCACCGTTGCCTTTTGGTGGAAACGGTCGCCCGTTTCGCCGTCGTGCAGGAAGGTTTGGCCCAGTTCCGGCAGGTTGGCCTGTTCGATCCAGGACTCGATCTCGTCGGTTTTTGCGCCGTCGAAGATCGGGGTGGCGAATTTCAGGCCGAGGCGGTCGCCGGCCCAGCCGAGTACCGTTTCAAATATCTGGCCCAGGTTCATCCGCGAAGGTACGCCCAGCGGGTTGAGCACCACGTCGACGGGCGAACCGTCTTCAAGGAAAGGCATGTCTTCGATGCGCACGATGCGGCTCACGATACCTTTGTTCCCGTGACGGCCGGCGAGTTTGTCGCCCACTTTCAGTTTACGCTTCTTAGCCAAATACACCTTGGCCAGTTTCAACACGCCGGCGGGCAATTCGTCGCCAATGCTGATGTTGAACTTTTCGCGCTTGTAACGGCCCACCTCCTCGTTCACCTTAATGCTGTAGTTGTGCAGCAGGCGGGCGATAAGTTGGTTGGTGGGCTTTTCGCTGGTCCAGTTGGTATAATCCACCTGGTTATAGTCGATCTGGTCGCGCAACACCTGTATCGAGAGTTTGGTACCTTTCGGCACCATTTCCTCGGCATAGATACTGCGGATACCGTTGGTGATCTTGTCTTTTACCAGCACCTGAAGTTTGTCCACGAGGATGGTTTTCAGGTTGCTGAGTTCCACGGCGTGATCGTCGTCCAGTTTATCGAGCAGGGCTTTTTCCTGTTCTTTCTGGATTTTGTCCTTTTTCGCGCGGGCAAAGAGCTGTTTGTCGATCACAACGCCGTTGATACTCGGCGGCACCTTCAGCGAGGCGTCTTTCACGTCGCCGGCCTTGTCGCCAAAGATAGCGCGCAGCAGTTTTTCCTCCGGCGTCGGGTCGGTTTCACCTTTGGGTGTGATCTTACCGATCAGGATATCGCCTTCTTTTGCCCAGGCGCCGATGCGGATGATCCCGTTTTCGTCGAGATCTTTCGTAGCGTCTTCGCTGACGTTCGGAATGTCGGCGGTCAATTCTTCTTCGCCCAGTTTGGTATCGCGTACGTCCAGTTCGAAGTGTTCGATGTGGATGGAGGTAAATACGTCTTCCTGTACCACGCGTTCCGACAATACGATGGCGTCCTCGAAGTTGTAACCTTTCCAGGGCATGAACGCCACTTTCAGGTTTTGGCCGAGGGCCAGTTCCCCGTTTTCAGTGGCATAGCCTTCGCAGAGGATATCGCCCTGTTCCACACGCTGGCCGCGGCGAACGATGGGTTTCAGGTTGATACAGGTACCCTGGTTGGTCCGCATGAACTTCGTCAGATTGTACGATTTGCGGGCGTCTTCGAAGGACACCAGTTGGTCTTCTTCCGTACGGTCGTAGTGGATCACGATTTCGTTGGCGTCCACGTATTCCACTACTCCGCCGCCTTCGGCGTTGATCAGCATGCGGCTGTCGCGGGCCACTTTCGCTTCCAGACCCGTACCCACGATGGGCGAGTGCGGACGGATGAGCGGAACGGCCTGCCGTTGCATGTTCGAGCCCATGAGGGCGCGGTTGGCGTCGTCGTTTTCGAGGAAGGGGATCAGGGATGCGGAAACGCCCACGATTTGGTTGGGCGCCACGTCGATGTATTCCAGTTCTTCCGGCGTAAGAATCGGGAAGTCGCCGTGTTCGCGGGCTTTCACGCGGTCATTCTGGAAGGCGCCCTGCTCATTGACCGGAGAGTTTGCCTGGGCGATCTTCATATAATCTTCCGCTTCGGCGGAGAGGTATTCCACGTCGCCGCTTAGCACTACCTGGCCGTTTTTCACGCGGCGGTAAGGCGTTTCGAGGAAGCCCATTTTATTGATCTTGGCGTGCGTGCACAGCGTTGAGATCAGACCGATATTCGGGCCTTCGGGCGTTTCGATCGTACACAGCCGGCCGTAGTGGGAGTAGTGTACGTCACGCACCTCGAAACCGGCGCGCTCGCGGCTCAGACCACCCGGGCCGAGGGCCGAAATACGGCGCTTGTGGGTGATTTCGGACAGCGGATTGGTTTGGTCGAGAAACTGCGACAGCTGGCTGGTGCCGAAGAAGGAGTTGATCACCGAAGACAGCGTCCGGGCGTTGATCAGGTCGACCGGTGTGAACACCTCGTTGTCACGTACGTTCATCCGTTCGCGGATCGTACGCGCCATACGGGCCAAACCGACGCCAAATTGCGCGTAGAGCTGCTCGCCCACGGTGCGCACCCGGCGGTTCGACAGGTGGTCGATATCGTCGATCTCCGCTTTGTTGTTGATCAGGCTCACGATGTAGCGGACGATAGCGATGATGTCTTCCTTGGTGAGTACCAGGTTGTTGTCATCGATATCGAGCAACAGTTTGCGGTTGATCTTGAAACGCCCCACCTCGCCGAGGTTGTAACGCTTGTCGGAGAAAAACAACTTCTCGATAATGCCGCGTGCCGTTTCGTCGTCTGGCGGATCGGAGCCGCGCAGTTGGCGGTATATGTATGTCACGGCTTCGAGTTCGCTCGAAGTCGGGTCTTTTTGCAGCGTGTTGTAGATGATGGAGAAGTCTTCCTCCACGTCGGTGCGCTGAAGAATGATGGTGGTGGAGCCGGCGTCGAGGATCAGTTCGATATTTTCCTCGTTGAGTTCGGTGTCGCGTTCGAGGATGACCTCGTTACGCGGAATGGTAACCACCTCGCCGGTATCTTCGTCCACGAAGTCTTCCGTCCAGCTTTTTAGTACACGGGCGGCGAGCTTGCGTCCGACGGAGGCTTCGAGGTTTTCCCGGGTGCAGGCGATTTCGTCGGCCAGGTTGAACAGGTCGAGGATCGCTTTGTCGGTATCGAATCCGATGGCGCGCAGCAGCGTGGTGACGGGGAACTTCTTTTTCCGGTCGATGTAGGCGTACATGACCAGGTTGATGTCGGTGGCGAATTCCATCCAGGCGCCTTTGAAAGGGATAACCCGCGCACTGTAGATTTTGGTGCCGTTCGGATGGAAACTTTGGCCGAAGAATACGCCCGGAGAACGGTGTAATTGCGACACGATCACGCGTTCGGCGCCGTTGATCACGAACGTGCCTTTGGGCGTCATGTACGGAATGTTGCCGAGGAACACGTCCTGCACGATCGTCTGGAAGTCGATGTGCTCTTCGTCGTTACAGGACAGGCGCAATTTTGCTTTCAGCGGAACGGAATAGGTCAGGCCCCGTTGCATACACTCGTCGATGGAGTAACGGGGCGGGTCGACAAAATAGTCGAGGAATTCCAGGTTGAAAATATTCCGCGCATCGGTGATCGGGAAATTTTCCTTGAACACCTTGTAAAGACCTTCCGCCGCGCGATTTTCCGGCGTCGTTTCCAGCTGAAAAAATTCCTGGAACGATTTGAGTTGAATTTCAAGGAGGTCTGGGTAGTGGCCGGCGAGGCGGATCTTGCCGAAATTAACGCGATCCTGAACGCCGGTTTTGGGCATAACCCCGGTTGTGGTGCCGTTATTGGTCATCTTACGCAAAGTGTGCTGGTGTGCTGATTTGCAGATCAGCCAAGACTTTTTTGGCTGGAAATAGTGGCGGGCGGGAAGGGTAAACCTTTAAAACGCAAAAAACAGGGAAAAAGTTTACCCTTACCGCTCTGTTACAGACAACGATAGGCTTAACGCGATCCCGGGTCGGGATCAGCGTTAAGCCTAATCGTTTATGAAAAAAAGATAAAGGAAATGCCGGACATAGTGTCGAGTTAGTAAGTCAGTGGTTGCGCACGCGATAATTCGCGGGCGTAATAAATCCGTTTAAACCGGACTACCCCCGCTTACTTCACTTCAACTACTGCGCCAGCGCCTTCCAGCGTGGTTTTGATAGATTCTGCCTCGGCTTTGCTAATGCCGGATTTCAGCGGGCTGGGGGCGCCGTCGACGAGGTCTTTCGCCTCTTTCAGGCCCAGACCCAGGAGGTTTTTCACCTCTTTCACGACGTTGAGCTTGTTGGCGCCGGCATCTTTCAGCACTACGTCAAATTCCGTTTTTTCAGCGGGCGCGGCTTCGCCGCCGCCTGCGGCCGGGGCAGCAGCCACGGCAACTGCCGAAGCAGCCGGTTCGATCCCATAGTCATCTTTAAGAATATTAGCCAGCTCGTTGGCCTCTTTAATGGTCAGGCCTACCAGTTGTTCGGCAAGCGCTTTCAAATCTGCCATTTCGATAAAAATTTAAAAATAGTTTGCGAATGATGTGTGCAGGTTAAAGGGTTACTGGTTTGAAGGTTACTGGTTTGAAGGTTTGGAGGTTAATTCGCATGTATGGTGCGTACTTGGAAGCCTTATTTTAGTTATGAGTTATGAGTTATGAGTTATGAGTTATGACCTAACACGATATAACTCATAACTCATAACTCATAACTCATAACTCACTACCGCTCTTCGAGCGTTTTGACGATACCGGCCAGTTTGCCACCGGTTGCTTTCAACTGGCTGGCCAGGCGGCGGGCCGGCGATTGGAGCAATCCGATAATTTCGCCGACCATTTCCTCCTTCGTTTTGAGTTGTGTCAGCGTTTTCAACTGATCGTCGCCCAAAAAGACTGCTGAATCGATGTAAGCGGCTTTCAACAGCGGGCGTTCTTCTGATTTACGAAATTCGTCGATCAGAAGGGCCGGCGCTTTCGGGTTGGCCGAGATCAGAATGGTCGTCGGGCCGTGCAGGGCATCGAACAAACCTTTATAACCTTTAGATTCCGGTTCGTTTTCCAGGGCTTTTTGGATCAGGGTGTTTTTCGCCACCTTGATCTTGATCCCTTTGTCGAAACACATCCGGCGGAGCTTGTTGATTTTAGCCACCGTCAGCGTAGAGGAATCGGCCAGGTAGAAAAACGGGGCGCCGCCCAGTTCTTCCTTGAGTTCCGCAATTGCCGCGGATTTATCTTCTCTGGTCATTTCTGTTATGTTGAAATGTTGAGTGTTGAAGGTTGGTTGATTTGTTGATTAGTTGATTTGACAATCGCATCAACATATAAACGAATCAACAATTCAGACTTTAATGGATTTCGGGTCCACGGCAATACCGG
>CALEYM010000207.1 GCA_937926185.1 uncultured Bacteroidota bacterium
CAATCTGCGATATGGTGAATTATTTGCAGGAACACTACGGCATTGCATCCACCATTATCACCACGGATCGCGATTTTGAAGGCGGCGGCTCGAAAAGAGCGCCCGCGGGCCGGGTAATCCGTTTAAAAACGCTTTTTAAAAGCAACCATGCCCTCCCGCGTTTTTTGACGTTTTTATACGACGGTTTTACACTGATCCGGTATTCCCTGAAATTCAAAAACACCCTGCTCGTAGTGACAACCAGTCCCCCAATATTGCCCTTTTGGGCTTCGCTGTTGTATGGTAAAAACATAAAATGGGCGCTCTGGGCATTCGACCTGTTCCCGGAAGGATTCGCGGCTACAAATTTGATCGGTCAAAACAACCCCGTTTACAAATGGGTGATCCGGAAAACCTATCAGTCCAGCCCCGCGCGGCTCATTGCCCTTGGGCCCCGGCAGGCAGCGTACATTAAAAATCAGATCGGACGGGATTTGCCCACTTCCATACTGCCCTGTGGGGTATTTTTCCATCAGGATAAAAGCGAGACCGAACCTGGCTGGTATGAAAAGCATAAAATTATATTCGGTTATTGCGGCAACGTTCATGACGCGCACAATCCCGAATTCATCAAAGCCGTCATCGATGGTATCCACCCTGCGAAACACAAACTCATCCTGGCGATTTACGGCTCAAAAGCAGCCGAAGTAAAAGCGTACGCGCAGGGCAAAGCCGGGGTGGCGCTCCTCGACCACGTACCCCGCAATCAACTCCATTTCATTGACGTGCACCTGGTGTCGCTCACTGCCAAATGGACGCATATTGCCGTGCCTTCCAAAGCCGTGAGCGCCATTTCGATGGGCTCGCCCATCTTGTTTTGCGGAAACCCCGGCAGTGATAATTGGTATATGTTCCGGGAAGCCGGCTGGCTGATCGACGAACAGGCCGGCATAGAG
Source organism: uncultured Bacteroidota bacterium (assembly GCA_937926185.1). Classification (GTDB taxonomy): domain Bacteria; phylum Bacteroidota; class Bacteroidia; order Chitinophagales; family Saprospiraceae; genus M3007. The sequence goes on from CALEYM010000207.1 coordinate 936, forward strand.
CCGCAAGTGCGGGAGTTTATGGCCGGACTGGATCGCGCTGCTATCGAAGATAAAAAAAATAAAACGACAAGGATTTATGAGCAGTTGAAACGTCAGGTGCTGGAGGGGTATCAGGCAGTAGCGGAAGAAGTAATGAAGAGTTAAAGCCCGCGGCGTACCTGATCAAGGTTGCAAAACCACCAGATTTTCTATGCCTGCTCTGGAGTTTTGTCATTGGGCGCAGATTTCAACCGCTTCAACCGGCGTTTTTTGTTGAGGATTTCCGACACCCGGCTTTTCCCACCGATCACCCTACCAAATCGGTTTGTTGCAAATCCATCTCTTCCATGCAAATCTTAATAGATTCAATCGGTGGACTTGTTTTTTAGGCGTTACTAAATAAACTAAATCAGTGAGAACTAAAAACGGCCCGGTTCGCAACTTCGCGAACCGGGCCGTTCCATAATATCCCAAAAATAAAACTTACCCTTCCAACGCCGCCGCGCCGCCCACAATCTCGCCCAACTCGGTGGTAATGGCCTCCTGGCGGGCTTTGTTGTAGTTGATACGCAGGTCTTTGAGCAGTTCGTCGGCGTTTTCGGAAGCCTTGTCCATGGCAGTCATCCGGGCGCCGTGTTCGCTGGCGTGGGTGTCGAGCAGGGTTTTGTGGAACTGGAGTTGCAGGATGCTCGGCACCAGGGTCTCGAGCAGTTGTTGTTTGTCGGGTTCGAAAATGTAGTCGGCCTTGCGTTTGGCGCCGCCGCCCGCGGGTATGGGCATTTTCGGTACGGGCAGCCACTGTTCCACCGTGGGGAATTGGGTGGCAGCGTTTTTGAACCGGCCGTACACGATGTCGATGGCGTCATACTTTCCGCCGGAGAATTCGTCCATCAACTTACGGGCTACCGGGCTGGTGTGGTCGTATTCCAGGTGGTCGAACAAATGGATATAGTCGGTATTATATTGCAGATCGCGGTAGCGGCGACGGAAGTAGTCGTAACCTTTTTTTCCGATGAACAGCACGGTTACCTTGCCTTCGCGGCGCGCGGCGGCGTATTTCGTGTCGATCAGGGCAATCGCTTCTTTATTGATATTGGTGTTGAACGCGCCGCACAGCCCCCGGTTGGAAGTGACCACTACCACCAGGGCGTTTTTCACTTCACGCACCTTACCGAAAGAAGTCGAGGCATCGCCGTCGAGGTTCGACAGGATATTCGACAACATGCGGTTGAGGCGCTCGGCGTAAGGGCGCATCTGCACGATGGCATTTTGCGCCTTGCGCAGCTTGGCCGCCGATACCATTTTCATGGCCTTCGTGATCTGCTGCGTCGAAATGACCGATTTGATGCGTTCGCGTACTTCTTTTAAACCACCTGCCATGTTAGGAAGATATGAGTTATAAGTTATGAGTTATGAGTGGCTAAGTAATTGGTTCGATAACTTATAACTCATAACTCATAACTAAAATTTAATTTTTCCTGTATTGTCCTGTCAGCCCGGCGGCCAATTCTTTTACTTTGGCCAGGCTGGCGTCTTCGAGTTTGCCTTTGCGGAATTCTTCCAGCACTGCCGGCAGTTCCTGTTCCATCTTCATAAGGAAGATTTCTTCGAACTCGCGCACTTTGTCGAGCGGTACGTCGCGGAGCAGGTTATAGGTGCCGAGGTAGATGATAGCGACCTGTTTTTCCACGGATACCGGGCTGTACTGCGGCTGTTTCAGAATTTCCACGTTGCGGGCGCCTTTGGCCAGTACGGCCTGGGTGGCGGCGTCAAGGTCGGAGCCGAATTTGGAGAAGGCCTCGAGTTCGCGGTACTGCGCCTGGTCCAGTTTCAGCGTACCGGCCACTTTTTTCATCGATTTGATCTGCGCGTTACCGCCTACGCGGCTTACGGAGATACCCACGTTGATGGCGGGGCGCACACCGGCGTTGAACAGATTAGATTCGAGGAATATCTGGCCGTCGGTGATGGAGATCACATTGGTCGGGATGTAGGCCGACACGTCGCCTGCCTGGGTTTCGATGATGGGCAGTGCGGTGAGCGAACCGCCGCCTTTGATCATGCCGGCCTTGACAAGGCTGGGCGGCAGGTCGTTCATGTCGCGGGCCACCTTATCGTCGTTGATGATCTTGGCGGCGCGCTCCAGCAGGCGGCTGTGCAGGTAGAATACGTCGCCCGGGTAAGCCTCGCGGCCCGGCGGGCGGCGCAGCAGTAGCGATACCTCGCGGTAAGCCACGGCCTGTTTGGACAAGTCGTCGTAAATGATCAGCGCCGGGCGACCCGTATCGCGGAAAAACTCGCCGATGGCGGCGCCGGCAAACGGGGCGTAGAATTGCAGCGGGGCCGGGTCGGAAGCGGAGGCCGACACGATCACTGTATACGCCATGGCGCCGTATTCTTCGAGCGTGCGGGCTACCTGGGCCACCGTGGAGGCTTTCTGGCCGCAGGCGACGTAGATGCAGTACACCGGTTCGCCGCGCTCGTAAAATTCTTTCTGATTGATAATGGTATCGATGGCAATAGCCGACTTACCGGTCTGGCGGTCGCCGATGATCAGCTCGCGCTGGCCGCGGCCGATAGGGATCATCGCGTCGATAGCCTTGACACCGGTTTGCAGCGGTTCGTTTACCGGTTGGCGGTAAATAACGCCCGGGGCTTTGCGCTCCAGCGGCATTTCGTATTTCGCCCCGGTGATGGGGCCTTTACCGTCGATGGGCTGGCCCAGCGGGTTCACTACGCGGCCCACAAAACCTTCGCCTACCTCGATGGAGGCGATTTGGCCGGTGCGTTTTGCCACGGAGCCCTCGCGAATGCCGGCGGAAGAGCCCATGAGCACCACGCCCACGTTGTCTTCTTCGAGGTTGAGCACGATGGCGCGGGTGCCGTTGTCAAATTCGACCAGTTCGCCGGATTGCGCGCGGTTGAGTCCGTACACGCGGGCGATACCGTCGCCGACCTGAAGCACCTTGCCTATTTCTTCCAAATCGGTATCGGCGCCGAAGCCGGACAACTGTTGTTTTAATATTGCGGAGATTTCTTCCGGTCTGACGTCTGCCATGACTTATTGAGTGATTGAGTGATGGAGTGATTGAGTGATTAGACTAAACCATCTAAACCTCATAAACTTTATAAACTATTTAAAACTCTCTTATATATTGATTTTTCATGAAGTCCGCCCTCAGGTCGGCCAGTTTGCTGGCGACGCTGGCATCGTAGCGTTTATTGTCGAATTCCAGGACGAAGCCGCCGATCAGATCGGGGTTTATCTGGACGTCGATTTCCAGATTTTCCGTGGTGACGCCGCTGGCCAGCAGTTTGCGGCGCAGGTCGTCGAGCACGTTTTCGCCCAAAGGAACCGCACTGGACACCCGAACGGAAGTGACATGTTTCAACACCTTGTATTGATGAATAAATTCCGCGACGATTTCCGGCAAGTACATCTCGCGATGCTTATTGATCAGCAAGTGCAGGTAAGCCAGTGAGAGGGGACTCAGGCTGTTTTTGAACAGCGCATCGATAATGGCGATCTTTTTGTCGGTATGTACGATGGGGCTTTTCAACAGCAGGTACAGGTCGCGGTTTTTGACGGCGGCCTTCAGCGTATTGATATCGGCATGCACCTGCTCCAGTTTGCCCTGTTCGATGGCCAGGTCAATCAGCGATTTGGCGTAACGCGTGGCAATTCTAATAACGGACATATTCTTATTCGGTAGACGGTAGACGGTAAACGGTGGACGGTGGACGCGTTTATTGCCGTCCACCGTCTACCGTCTACCGTCTACCGTTTTAGTTCAGTTTGATATTATCAACCAACGACTTGGCGTAGGTTTCCTGTTCGGGTTTGTTGGCCAGTTCTTTGCGCAGCACTTTTTCGGCGATCTCAATGGCCATCTGGCCGGCTTTATTTTTCAGATCGACCAGTGCGGCCATTTTCTGGTTTTCGATGTCCTGAATGGCGCTTTCCACTTTGCGCTTGTACTCGGCGTT
>CALEYM010000208.1 GCA_937926185.1 uncultured Bacteroidota bacterium
AATGAAAAACTGGTTGGATTCGTCCAATGCAATCCGCTCGGCTATAAATTTTGTATAAAAAGGGAAGGTGTTCGATTCCGGCTCATCGAACAAAAGCACCGCGTTTTGATTGCTTTTAATAGCCATCATATAGAATATCACTCGTTGCAGCGTTTCAGAAATAGATAAATATGGGTAACTGTAAATCTCTTCGTCAACAAATTTACTCACTGCAATGTCGCTTTCAACTGGCCTTAAAGTAAGTCTGAGCCCTTTGGACCTGAGGAATTCAGATACCCAGTTTTTAAATTCGCTATTTGCCAACAGCAGGCCGGGAAGATTATCTCCAAAGGGTACCGACAGGTGCGGTATATATCCGGGCGTGAATTGAGATAATCTTTTGAATTCGTAATAACGAAATTGGGTGGCAGATTGATTAGGGGGATAGTTGCTTAGCTTGCCATTGTGTGTAATTTTAATGCTGTATTCTTCGCCGCCGGCCAGCCGCTCTGCCTGCGTTTGTCCGGCGCGGATTACAGCGCCGGTTATGGCGGGGCTATCGCTGGGCGAATTATCAGAGCGGGCGGCAAAAAATGTCTTTTTTTTACCACTACAGGCTGCCTCAACGCCGGTAGGTTTGCTTTTAAAAACTACCTTTTGTTATGGAAAGACGCCATTTTCTGCAAGCCGCCGGTTTGTTGACCGCATTCGGCATGTTACCCGGCCCCGGTTTGAATGCCCAAGCCCCTGAAATGCCGGCCCGGGGCTTTACCAATCCGCTGGAACCTTTTTTGCTGTCCCCGCTGCCGCCCCTATCGAACAAAGGCAACATGGATATCCGCGTATGGGTGCGCTCGGATATGACAGGCGGCGTATATTCGTGCGTCGAATGTGCAGTGGCGCCCCTGATAATGGGCCCTCCCCCGCATTTGCACAAGGCATTGGATGAATTGATGTTCGTACTGGAAGGCACGGCCAGCGTGATGGTGGAAGACGAGGTGGTGGAAATACCGGCAGGCGGCTGGCACTTCCGTCCGCGCAACCTGCGCCATACTTTCTGGAACGGCTCCGAAAAACCCCTGCGTTTTGTCGACATGTACTTCAATCAACCATTTGAACTATTTTTGGAGCGTATTTTCCACGAGCTGACGCCCGAAAACGGCTATCCGCGAGGCTCTGAACAACTCAAACGCGAATACGATCTTTTGAGCGAACAGTACGGGCTTGTGTATGCGCCGACTGCGTTTGCAGAACGCCAGGCCATCATGGCCAAATATAGTTTGAAGTAATACATGATTTTAAAAGACTTTCTGCCGCATCCCTCGCTCCAGGCGTTTGTCCGCTGCTACCGGATTGTGCACATGCGCTTCGACAGCCACGATCCGCCGCCGTTCAAGCCCTATACGCCGCGACCGGAACAGTGCCTGGCGTTTTATCCGTACGACCGGGAACGGGTGGATTTTACCACCCGCGACAAAACCGTTGCCAATGTCCCGGTGGCGTTGATCGGCCAGGCCCTGTCGGTTACCAACCGGTATGTTCACGGCCATTTTATGGTGGTGCAAATCCTGTTTCAGCCCGGCGCTTTGTTCCGGCTGACCGGTGTGCCCGGTACTGAAATCAACGAAACATACATCGAGGCCGATTGCGTATTTTCAAAAGAAGTCCACGAGATAAACGAGGCCTTTTTTCATGCCCGGGGCTACGCGGAGGTCGTGCAGATTGCCAACGGCTTCGTCGAACGCCTGGCGCGCCGGCAAAAGAAGGACGGGCATCCGGTGGACACGGTTTGCCAGTGGATGTTGGGCAATCCGGCCGCTTCGCTGGATCAATTGGCCGCAAAGGCATTTTTGAGCCCCAAACAATTCGAACGGAAAGTGGTGGAACGCACGGGCGTGGGCCCCAAACTGTACGCCCGGCTGGTGCGCTTCGACCGGGCTTTCCGGGAAAAAAACCTGAACCCCCACCGCGGCTGGTTGAATATCGCTTTCGACTGCAACTACTACGACTACCAGCACCTGGTACGCGACTACCGGGATTTCACGGGGATGAACCCCACCGATTTCCACCGGCTGGAAAATCGCGCCCCCGAGCGGCGGTTCGGGCTGGCGGAACATTATTATGAGACGCAGTGCTCTTACCACTGTTCGACTCGCCTATAAAAATATTGAGCTTAACGACAAGGGATTATAAGTTCCCGGATAGACTTGAAATTCTTTATTTGCAAAGATTCGATCATGTTAACTTTCCGAGCCGGAATACCTATGTTGCTCGCTATTTTCATCACCTTCTTACCATGTTCGAACACCGCTCCCAACCGCTGCTGCCCCACCGGCAATTCCTGAGCCGCTCGCTGCGCTTTGCGTTTTTTTCCGCCGGCCTCATTGCTACCTCCCTGCTCATCGGCATGGTCGGCTACCATTGGTGCGCCGGCATCGGTTGGGTCGACGCGTTTTATAATGCCGCGATGATCCTGACGGGTATGGGGCCCGGGCTGGATATCGATGCGTTGCCCGAAGCATGCCATAGCCGGGTTAAGATCTTTGCCGGCTTGTACGCCTTGTACAGCGGCGTGATGTTTCTGGCGGCATCGGGTTTGCTCATTACGCCGGTGTTGCACCGTTTCTTTCATAAACTGCACCTGGATGCCGGGGATTGAATACCCGCGAAATACAAATATTCGTTTATTTAACCGGCAACATTTAAAATGACCCGTGCCCCATGTTTCGTGTTTTTGTAATTCTCCTGGCTTGTTTTGCGCTGTATTTTCTGCCTGCCTGCCATTCTGAAAAAGGCCCGTCAATGGCGGCGTTTTACTATTGGAAAACCCATTTCGAAACAGATTCGGCGGAATGGGCCCAACTCGACCGCTTCGCCGCCGGTCAGCCGCTCTACCTGCGCCTGTTCGATGTAGATTACAGCGCCGGCTATGGCGGGGCCATCCCGCTCGGCGAATTATCAGAAGCCAGCGGTTTCGACGGCAGGCCCGTCGTACCCGTGGTTTTTATCACCAACCGGGTGTTCAGCCAACTGGAGCCAGCCGCTATCGATAGCCTGTCGGGGAAAATAGCCAAAAAGATCGCCACCCATTTGCACGATCTGGCGATAAATGCCTGGTGGCAGGAAATGGAGCGCATTGACGGTTGGGGGAAGCCCAATCCGGAGGCCAAACGCGACAGTTTCATCGAAACCTGGAAACGGCAAAACGTGCCTGAGATTCAATTGGATTGCGACTGGACGGCCACTACGCGGGACGCGTATTTCCGGTTCCTGAAGTTGTTTAAAAAACAACCATTGGTCCGCAACCGCACCCTGTCCTGCACCATCCGCCTGCACCAGTACCGCGACCGGGCCTCCGCGGGTATTCCGCCCGCAGATCGCGGCACGCTGATGTGCTACAACCTGGCAAACCCGCGCGACACCGCCACGCGAAACGCCGTTTTTGACCTGCAATTGCTTGAAAATTATGTGAAAAACAACGATAAATACCCACTGCCGCTCGACCTCGCATTGCCGGTGTTCAGCTGGGGGGCCTGGTTTCGCGAAGGCGAATTCAGAGGCCTGATGTCGGGCTGGAACAGCGAAACCGTGGCCGATACCCACTATTTTGCCAGCCTGGAAAATGGACGGTACCGCCTGCGCCGCGACACCGTTTGGAACGGCAATTTTCTGCGCGAGGGCGACCTGTTTCGCCTGGATGAACCTTCGGAAAAGGAATTGCTTGCTGCCCCGGCCGTTTTGCGCGGACTGATCCGTTCGGGCGGCCGGATTTTATTTTTCGATTGGGATATTAAAAAAACAACACAATATGAGAGGCTTATACCCAAAATTATGGCTGGCTTTTAGCCTGGTGGTTTGCATCGCCTGCCCCTGCAACAAGGCCGGCTCCTGTATCGGCGGGCCGGAATGGAGTGACAGCCGCATGGTCTTTTTCAATCCCGAACTCGGAGAAGACAGCCTCGGGCTGCGTCCGTTTTTTTACAGCGCCCAATTGTTTTTTCCCAACGACTACGACGGTTTTACCCACGAAGGGAGATCAAACACCACGAACGACTACCGCCGCAACTGCCGCGAGTGGCAGCAATACCTGGGCGGCAAAACGGATTTGCACGACATTTATCAGGTCGTGTACGATTCTAATGCCGATACCTTTCTCACCGCGCTGGCTACCCGATCGCTCGCCGATTTTTTTCCCGGAAATACTTTTATCAAAGCATTGTTAAAACCCGAACGGCAGGCAGCACTGGAATACCTGAATTTTGCAAAAAAATTTGAATTTGAACAGTTCACGTATAAAAGTGACCCCTGGAGCGACGAATACCGGTATTCCTGGCAGCGCGATTCCTCAGCCCTGGAACGGCTGGCGGCAGAGGCCAGGGGCAAACTGGCCGGCGCGCGCGAGCCGTTTTTACAAAAACGCTGGGCTTACCAGGTGATCAACACCGGCTATTATGCGACAGGGGGCGTTTCCCGCGATTCCCTGCTTAGGGTTTTTGACCGCTATTTTAACTCCGGGCGCGACAACAGCATCCTGATGCCCTGGGCTTTGCTCAAGATCGCCGAAATGACCCCGGATACTGCCCTGGCCAACTACCGGTTCGCCCGCGTATTCGACCTGTGCCAAAGCAAACGGATCCGTGCCCTGCAACTGTTCCGGTCCGCGTCGGCGGAGGCTGCCCTGCAATACGCTCAAAGTCCGGCAGAAAAGGCGACGATCCTGGCGGTTCGCGCCATGCAAAACCCCGGACGCGGGCTGGACGATCTGCGGCGTATCGCCGCCCTGTGCCCCACAAGCGCCTTTTTACCGCTGCTGCTTACCCGGGAGATCAATAAGGTAGAGGACTGGCTGCTCGGCGCCCGGCTTTCAGGCCTTAATCCCTGGGTGTCTTTTGCGCCCGAGTACGAATGGGATGAAAACTACGAGCCTAAAATGAACCAATGGCGGCGGATCAACGCGCAAAAAGACCGGATTTACGTACAGGACCTGCGCCTTTTCCTGGAAGGTTGTATCCGTGAAAAGACGCGTTTTGCCACGTTACTGCCTTTGCTGCGCCTCGCCGTTTCGCATGTGTATTTTATTGAAAAACAATACCGTAAAGCATGGAACGTCCTGCAGCAGGTGCAATCGGTGTCGGACAAACGTTTGCTGTTGCAAAAGAACATCGCGGAGTTGTTGTTGCTGCCCCATTTGCGCGACGTGGCCCGCCCGTCCACGCGGGATGAACTCGCCCGCCGTTTGTCGTACGCGCGGCAAAACGCCCGTTTGCTGAGCGAACCGGATATCCAGTTGGGGCGCATCTACCTGGCGCTAAGCCACGCTTTTTTCGAAAAGAAAGACATTGCCCGCGCAGGGTTGTTGTTCGGACGGGGCGCCCTGAACTCGGCCACCCGTACGGAGCACTGGTGGAGTGAAACGAGCGCGGCAAGTTTTTACGATAACCTGGCTTCCATCAGGGATATGGAGCAACTCGAACAGATGCTCAACAGCAACAACAAGTCCGCTTTTGACGAATTTATTACCGGGCCTTATCAGGCCGTTGAAATAACGGAAATCCGGTCCGAATGGGATTATTTCAAAAGCGACCGCGAGCGGCAAACGCCCGTACCCACTCCCGACCGGATACACGACCTGAAAGGCACGCTGGCTTTCCGCGACGGGCGCCTGTCGCTGGCCTGGCGGGAGTTGGCACAGGTGGACACCGGCTATTGGGCAATGGAATTCAGGACATGGGATCTCGATTTTTGTGGTTCTGCCAACCTGATCGCCGCCGATACGCTCCCGCCGCTGGCAGGAAACAACAAGGCGCGCCTGATAAAACAAATGCTCGACCTTGAAACAGAAGCGGCGAAAAACCCGGACAAACGCGCCCTGAACTACTATCTGCTCGGCAATGCCTGGTTTCACTGCTCGTATTGGGGCCGTGCTTCGGGCGCCTTTGCCCCCGGCAAAAGCATCGACGATACGGACCGGCCCGATCCGTACCGCCGCGGCCCTGCTTATCTTTCCAATCAACCCGACCCCAAACGGTATGGCGGCGTTTATTACCGCTGTCAGCGCGCAGCCCGGTATTTTCGCCTGGCGCTCGACCACCGGCCCGACCCCGAGCTGGCCGCCCGCGCCTTTTACATGCTGGCCGAATGCGACCGCCGCGATCGCTGGATGAGCGCCCGGCGCATGGGCGAAAACAGCCCCGTAAAAGAAGGCGACGTGGCATCGCCGTATTTTAAAGCCTGGGCAAAACAATACGGGAATACCGCGGCTTACCGCCGGTGTGTCGACAGTTGTCCGGGGTTGAAGGAGTATTTGGGGTTGTAAAATGCATCAGTGCTTAGCCACTGTCCCGCGGAATATTTTCCCGTTGTTGTCCGTGACCACCACCTTATACAAGCCGCTGGCAAGCGCGCCCAAATCGAGGTTGCGGTTGGCCTGAAGCATCCCATCCGATATAAACCGGCCATTGGCGTCGAATATCCGTACCCGGGCTTCCGCCCCGGCAGGCAGCCCCGACAAGCGGCAGGACCCGGCACTGGGATTGGGACTGATTTCAAGCGGTTCGGCAACAATAGCCGGGCCGAATATCCCGCTTACCGGCTTGGGCGATGCCCAGAGTTCATACCCCTGCGCATTGGTGTAGCGCGGGAAAACGAAAGTGGCGCCGAATTTCCATAAACGCGGGACCACAGAGAGGCCGGAAGCCGGATAGACATCGGCAAACAGCACATCCGCCGAAGTGTTCAAATCGATCAGGCGGATTTGTTTGCCGCTCACGTCGGAGGAGTGGAACAACGAATCACCAAATACCCAGATGCGCGGGTCGTAGTTAAAATTGCCGATGCCGGTCGTGGAACGTTTTTGTGTTCCGGCCACCGTGCCGTCCGTTTCCCATACGTGGTCGTCCGCCGCGGCGAAATAGAGTTTACCGCTGGCTGCCAGCACCGGTTCGCTGAAATAGTTGTATTCGTCGTGGAGCAACGTCGTCTCATTGGCGGTTTTATCATAACGATGTACCGCGTATTCCGTGACCAGGTAATAAAAGTCGCCGCTCTTAAAGGCCCTGCGTACGTCACCGGATACGGAAAACTCCTGCGCGCCGGTACTGTCCACGGCAAATGCCTTGTTGTACAAAAAGCCGCCGTCATCCACCAATCCGGTGATAAAAAGCAGATCGCCGGCGCCAACCGCTCCGCCGATGGAGTAAAAATTGGCCACGCTGCTCAGGGCATCTTTCAGCAACTGCGTACCGCCGGGCGTACCATCGGTCACGACTGGCGGCGCCTGGTCAAAGTTGGTGCTTTGTTCTGCGACAATGGTTTTATCCAGGTAAGGAGAGTGATACATAAACTCTTCCTTCATTTCAAAATCGCCCAGCTTCACTGTGCCGGCGCCGGTGCCGTTGCTGACCCAGAACTGACTTCCTCCTCCGGCAAAAGGCTCTACCGCGAACAACACTTTGCCGTCCTGTTCCCGGGCGTACAGGTTAAAAATCTCGTGATTATCGAACAAACGAAGCGGGGTGGCGCTGGTTCCGGCGGCATTGGTTGTCAAAAGGCCCGGCGCCGAACCGGCGTATGCCTCAAAAATGATTCGGGAGCCATTGGCCACCATTTCTTCCACCCCGGCGGCAATGGCAACGGAGGCTACCGGTTTGGTGCCGTCAGTAGTGCCGTCGGTCACCCAGAGCAGATCCTGGTAACCGTCCTTGTCGGCCACGAAGTAAACCTTTCCATCGAGGATGGCCGATGCATTGGTAAAGGACAATCCGCTGCCCGATCCCGGGTTAATGTCCTTGAGCAAAGTGGCTGGCGCTTGTGCGGTGGCGGCTGTCAGGGTAAACATTGTGCCGAAGAGCAAACAGTGCTTTTTTGAGTAATTGTTCATAGATTGAAGGTTAAAGAGTTAAGTGAAATTATACTAAAATTTTAAAATGAAAAACGGATACACAACCAATTCCCCCTTTGCGCTTTACTTTGCAAAACAAACCCCGCTTCTGCCGCGGCCGTAGTTACCACTGCCCCATCCTGCTCCAAAATACCCGACACCAGCAGCCAGCCGCCGGGCCGGAGCAATGCCGCCAGCCGGGGCAGCGAATCGAGGATCACATTGCGGTTGATATTAGCCAGTATGCCGTCGAAATCGCGGCCCTGTACGGCGTCGAGCGTACCAAGCCGGGCGGTGATCTGTTCGCCTACGCCGTTGATGGCGCTGTTCTCCAGGGTATTCCGGTACGATTCTTCTTCGATGTCGACGGCTTCCACGTTGGCGGCGCCCAGGCGGGCGGCGAGAATGGCCAGCACTCCGGTGCCACAGCCGTAGTCGAGCAGGCGGGCGCCCCGGCAGGGCAGATCGCGCAGCGCGCGCAGGCACATCCAGGTGGTTTCGTGGTGGCCGGTGCCGAAAGCCATTTTGGGATTGATGACCAGTTCGTGCTGAACGCCCGCGATGGGCGCGTGAAAGTCGGCCCGTACGGCGCAAAAATCCTCCACGATCACGGGTTGAAAATTGGATTCCCAGATTTCGTTCCAGTTCTGGGCGGGCAGGAACGCCTTGGACCAGGAGAACCGGAATTGGGATTGAAGCCTGAATAAAAGCGTATCAACCGACGCTGCTTCATCCGATGTTTCCGGCGCCGCGGAGACACCGGATGAGGCAGAATCAGCCGGAAGATATGCGTTCAGCCCATCCGGCGTTTCTTCAAACGTATCGAACGGGGCTTCGGACAGGTAAGCCAGCAGGATTTCAGCGGTTTCGGGGGCGGTGTGGATGGTGTATTTCCAGTAGTCCAAAAGTGAGGTATTTGAGTTCAAGTCTAAAACCCGCGTGCCTTTCACCGTCTTCCGTCGTTACCTGCTGCGCGCCCGCAAATTCAGGAAAAACTTCAGTCCGAAAGTAGCGGAAAAAGCCTTGGCGTTGAGCAGGTAATTGCCGGAGGCCACCACTTCCATGTTGCGGAATTCGTCGCGGATGTAGAAATATCCCAGTTCGGCGCCAACGGTAAAATCGATCTGTTTGGGGCTGTCTTCAGGGCTGTCCACGGGCACCGCCTTTTTGTTGAAATCGTAACGCGTACCTACTTTGCCAATGGCCGTGAAGGCGCTGGCGCGATCTTTTGCGCATTGGTTGCCGTTGGTGCGGTACAAGCCGGCGCCGGCTTCGAGCAGGGCATAGGGGCCCCATACGGTGGTTTTGTTAAATTCTTCGGCCTGGGGGTCGAAGGTGAAAGTGGTGCCTGCGCCCAGCCGGGCCACGCTCCAGTGCGTGCCGACGTTCATGGCTACTTCGGCGCCCGCGCCCAGGCGGTGGCCGATGTTTTCGGCGTCGGGGGCTGAAAAATAAACGTGGGGCACATCGAGAAACAATCTGGGGCCGCCGTATTGGGCCCGGAGCGCCAGGGCGCCCAAAAAAACAAGGGAAACAACCGCGACAGCGCGGATTTTCAACGCGCCGCTGCAAAGGGAGGATTTTTTCATAAGAAAAGTTAAGATTAACAAATTATGGATGATGGCGTAATTTGCCGCCCGCAAAAAACGGCATTTCCCGATGGCAAAACAAATTTCGAAAAAAACATCTTCGCCCAAAAACACCCCAAAGGTAAAAACAGACGCCGCGCCGGAACGCTGGATGCCCTGGGTGGCGGCAGGTTTGGCCTTTTTATTGTTTGCCACCGGCTTCGGAAACCCGATGGTGGCCATGGACGATCATTCGGCCACGCTGGACAATCCGTCCGTGAAAAATTTTTCCCTGGCCGTTTTTACACAGTTCAACCTCGGCATGTACGCGCCGCTCACCTGGATGGGATACGCCGTTGCCAACGCGCTGGGCGACGGCAAGGCGCTGTGGTTTCATCTATTCAGCGCGCTGGCGCATGCCGCCAACGCATTCCTGGTGTTCCGTTTGTTCCGCCGTCTGGAAGGAGACGCCACGGTGGCGTTTCTGATCGCGTTGTTTTTTGCCATCCATCCCATGCAGGTGGAAGCGGTGTCCTGGATCGCTGCCTTCAGTACACCCCTGTTCGCGCTGTTTTCTTTGCTGGCCCTCGACGCCTACGTCCGGCACACGCGGGATGAAGCCCCGGGCAAAAATTATTGGCTGGCGCTTGGCTTTTTTGTGCTGGCCTGTTTGTCCAAATCGGCCGCGGTTGCCTTGCCGCTCAGCCTGCTGGCGGTCGACCTGTGGCTGAAACGCCCGCTGCTCAGCCGGCAATCGCTGCTGGAAAAAGCGCCGTTTTTCGCGCTGGCGCTGGGTTTTGGCCTGTTCACGTTTTACACCCGCGCACAGGCCGGCCACGACGTGGGCGCCCTGGCGGGCGGGTTTTCCATTGCCGACCGCGCCCTCATGGCCTGTCATACCCTGCTGTTCTACTGGACCAAACTGATCGCGCCGTTCGGGCTGAGTATATGGTACCCCTTTGAAAAAACCGCCTCCGGTGGCTGGCCCTGGACTTACTACGCGGCTCCCATAGTCCTGGCCGGGTTGTTGTGGTGGGTTTGGCGCAGCCGCGAACGGGCGCCTTTCGTGTTTCGCGGGGTGTTGTTTTACCTGGCAAACATCCTTTTTGCCCTGCCCTTTTATACCATCGGCACTTTTGAACTGCGCTCCGACCGCTATAATTACCTGGCCTGCCTGGGCATATTTGCCATTCTGGCCGGTTTGCCCGGTTTTTTCCGCGAAAAAAAACCGGCTCAGGCAGGCGCTGCCTGGGCGCTGCTGATCGTATTGCCCCTGATCTGGTTTGTCACTTCCTGGCTGCGTATCCGCGACTGGCGCGACACCGTCACCCTGATCGAAAAAGCGATGGCGGCGCAGGGCGACAATTTTGGAAAAGCGTACCTCTGGCGCGGCATGGCCCTCGGCGACCGGGGCGAAGGCCGTAAGGCGCTGGAAGATTTCAACAGGGCCATCAGCATGAATCCCGGTCTGACCGAAGCATACAAATACCGCGGCGGCTTGCTGGGTATGGCCCAGCAATTCGACGCCTCCCTTGCCGACCTGAATAAATACCTCGAAAAATACCCCAACGAGCCCGACATCTATTACAACCGCGCCCTCACCTACGTAAATCTCAACCGCTACGAGGAAGCCCTTGCCGACCTGAACAAGGCCCTCGAACTGGCGCCCGATTTCACACGCGCCTACCGCGCCCGGGGCAATGTGCGCAAACAACTGGGCGACGAGGCCGGCGGAGCGGAAGATTTGAAGAAGTTTGAGGGGATGGGGCAGAAGTAGGAATTACGGATTGTCCCGAGGACTCGGGACGAATTGGATCACATTTTCTTTGCCGGCCAGACAACCGCTTCCCCTGCAATGGCGTCAAAGCAAACGGACAGCCGGAATATCGCGCCGAATCCTTATTTTTGCGCGCTTTTTTGTTGTCACCCGGAGTTGTTCCGGCAAAGCAAAA
>CALEYM010000209.1 GCA_937926185.1 uncultured Bacteroidota bacterium
AAACCCTGTCGGACGACCTGGCCGGTTTCGATGCGGCGGCCTTTAAAGACATTTACGAAGAACTGGAAACGGCCGTCGCAACGGCAAAAACCGACTGGGAAAGCCAGGCGCCCGGAACCCTGCCCAATATGCTGATTTGGGAACCGGTGGACGACCACCTCGACGCCATGCTCTACGCTTGCCGGTCCGACGCGTTCAAAACCCTGGATGAGGAATACAAACGCCGCATCCGGGAGATCAAAAAACAACAATTTTTAAGCGTTTTCCTCGAAAAAAATCCCGGTATCCAGCACAAAGCCGGCGTGCCCCTGGGCGGAACTTTTATTCTCGTGTATCACGACGACCCCGACCCCGTAAAGCCGGCGCCCGCGACAGGTACGGCCATTTCGTTGCCGGCGGAGGATCTGCCATCCAAAGACATTCCGTTTGAGCCGGAAGGGACGACTACCCTCGATTGGGATGCCGTTCAGACGCTTCCGAGATCAACCGGCGCCGAAGAGCCCCTGGGCAATCAATTTAAAACCCGCGGCGAAGAACTGGAGGTGTACAACAAGGCCGTGATCAATGTGCAGTCCGATCCCTTGCTGATGCAAAACGAATCGGTGCTGAACCTGCTGAATCTGCTGACCGGTCAGCTGGTCAGCGCCGGCGGTACGCCCGTTTTTGGCGCCGATTTGCCGGTGGAAACCCGCGATATATTCATCAGTACGGTCAACGGATTGGCCGACGGTACTGTTATCGCCGATTTTTACCTGCCTTACCTGTGTTGCTCCGGTTGTTCGCCGGTGCAATTCGTATTGCCCACGCCGCCGCTGAATTTTACCGTTAAGATCAGCTGCATCGACGAAAACGGAAAAGCGCCGGTCAGGATCACCCCGCTGGGGGGGCAGGAACCGTACAACCTGAAAGTGGACGGCATTTTCAAGCCGCTGGAGGCGCTTTCGCTGGCGACCGGCTCGCATACGATTGTCCTGTTTGATGCAAAGGGCAATCAATCGGCGGAGCAAATCATCGTCGTTCCGGAACGGCTGACCCTGGTGAACGAACGGTACGAAACCGTGGAGCGTATAGAGAACCAATTATTTTATAAAGCAAAATTCGACATTCAGGGCGGCGCCCCGCCCTTCACGCTGCTTTCAGGCGGTGAAATCACGGAAAATAATGGCGTCTACACCTTTACCAGCCCTAAAATGCCGGATGGCGGGCAGGAATTGGTGAAAATCGCTTATGGCGACAATTGCTTCGCGGAAAAAACCTACCGGTGCGTATGCCCCGACTTTTCAATACTCCCGTTTTGCACCGATGCCATATCGAATAAGGCGACTGTCAGGCTGAATATCAGTGCCGGAACAGCGCCTTTTAAATACAAACTGAACAATGCCGCGACGTTCACCGACTTGCCGGCAAACAAGGAATTATCACTTGCGCCGGGCGATTACACGATTGTTGTGCTGGACAGCAAACAAGCGCAATCATTGCCGGTTTCATTCACAGTTTATGCGCCGCTTTCCATTTCGGAACCGTTATTGAAATGGTCCGGACCATTTCAGAGACGCAGTTATGTATTGGAATTCGATATCTTCGGTGGAAAACAACCCTATCAGGTAAACAACGCGGCAGGAACCATTGAATATACCAGGGGGAAACCGCCCCATTTTACCAGTAAATCCGTTCAATGCCCCGGTAAGCTTACCGTGACCATTACGGATGCTGCGAATTGTACGTTAACCCGAACGTTCAACCCCTGTACATTTGAAAATCCGCGTGAAGAACCCATCGGCGGGATTAGTGTAGTTAAGGAACCTTCCGGCGAATCTTTTGTCGATGTAAAATCGAAATCCGGCGAATCCGGTACCCAATACAAGTTGAACGGGGAGGAGTATAAACCGGTGACCGGACGCATACCCGTCGGGCCCGGTACGCACACCATTACTTTTAAAAACGCCGAAGGCATCGAATCCGTACCGCAAAAGCTCACGGTACCGGCCTCCGACCTGGGTTCCGGCGCGCAGACCTTTAAAACAAAGACCCTGGAAGACGGAAGTATCGCACACACCGTATCCTTCGAGGTAAAGGGCGGCAAACCGCCCTACCTGGCGGAAGGCGGCGTCATAGAGGGCGTTCAATTCACCAGCGATCCGGTTCCCGAAGGCGGATCCGTGCAGGCGACTATTACCGACAGCGCCGGCGATGCCTTTTCACAACCCTTTTTTTATGAATTCATGGCCCCGAAGCCGGCCTTCACGGTGCACCTGGAGCCTACCAACCCGCACAACGAAGCGCTGGCCACATTGGAGATCACTGCGGGAACCGAACCCTTTGAACTAAAGGTGGACCGCGGCGAGTTCAAACCGCTGACCGGCCTGTTACTGTTGAGCCCCGGTACGCATACCCTGATCATCCGGGATACCAATGACATTGAATCCGAACCGGTGGAAGTGATCGTGCCCGAATACGAGCCGCTGGAAACCGGACGGGAAAGCTATGACTGTATCCAGGATGCCAACGGGAAAACCGTTTACACCCTCTCGTTTGATATTCAAGGAGGTACAGCGCCATACCATTCGGAAAATGGCCGGATCACGAACGGGCGTTTTACCAGCCATCCCGTCGCGAGAGGGCAGGAAATCGAAGTAGTGGTAACGGACAGCGTGGGTGACCGCGTCGCCAAAACCTTCCGGCACGATTGCCCCGTCCCGAAGCCCGCTTTTACCGTCAATCTGGAAGCGACTAACCCCCGCAACGATGCGCAGGTTACGTTGAACCCGACCGCCGGGATACAACCCTTTGAATTCAAAGTGGACGACGGCGAATACCAGGCCCTGAGCGGCTCTTTCCTGCTTCACGCCGGCCTGCACACGATCACGATCCGCGATATTAACGGCAGCGCGTCAGACCCGGTAGCAGTAAAAGTGCCGGAATATGTGACGCCGGTTAAATTAAAAATGCTTGACCTGAACTGCGGTTCGTTCGGCAACGGGGTGAAGATGTACGCGGCGGTTTTCGATGTTCAGGGCGGTACGCCACCATACGTTGCCAATTGGGGAAATGTTAATGGGGCAAGGTATCATACCGAACTCATTCCAAGCGGAGAACCATTTGAAGTAACCGTCACGGATAGCCTGGGGAACTCCGTTTCTCAATTGCTCCATCACGTGTGTCCTTCCGAAGAACCGGTCTTTACGGTTCAAGCCGCCTGCACGGGCGCGGACGGATTGGCGCCGGTTACCGTGAATGTTCAGGCAGGGCTGCCGCCGTTCCGGGTTTTACTGGATGGCCGGGATAACAGACCCCTGGATGGCCCCTTTGCCCTGGCCGCGGGCAAACATACGATTCAAGTTATTGACGCCAACGGACAGCCATCCGGCGTTCAGGAAGTTGTAATACCCGAAACGCTCGCCTTTGCCGATGTTGTTTTCGATTGCTTGCCCAGTCAGCCCGGCGTCAAACCCCGTTTTGTCGTAAAATTGAAAATACAAGGCGGAACGCCGCCTTACCGCACGGAAAACGGCGCAATTGAGGGCAATTTATTTACCAGTTTGCCGGTCGCCGGCGGCGAGGCATTGGCAGTAAAAATAACCGATGGCGCCGGATGTCAGCTGACAGAAACCTACCGGCATGAGTGCCCCGCTGCGCCGAAACCGGCCTTCACCCTGGCGCCCGGCTGCACGGGCGATAACGGCATTGCCCAGGTAAAAATAGATATTCAGGCAGGCGCCCGGCCTTTTCATTTGAAAGTGGACGACCAGGATTTTAAACCCCTCTCCAATCCCTTACCGTTGAACGTCGGCGAACATACCATTATCCTGCGCGACGCTTCCGGCTTCGAAGCCGATCCGCTGAAAATCGTTATTCCGGATGCCCTTACCCTGGTTACGGAAAAGTTCGAGTGTATAGCCGGTCCTGCCGGCAAGCAGACGTACCAGGTCTACCTCGAAATAAAAGGCGGTATTCCGCCATATCAAAGCGAAATGGGCAGGGTGAATGGGAATCGGATCGTCAGCCAGGCCGTGTCCAGCGGGGAGTCCCTTAAACTGACGGTGACGGATTCGGGCGGCTGCCGCGTGTCGAAAACTTTGCGCTACGAATGTCAGCTGCCGGCGCCGGTTTTTACCCTCACGGCCGCTTGTACCGACGCCAAAGGGCTGGCGCCACTTAAGTTCGACATTCGGGAAGGGACGGCGCCGTACTACTATAAAGTGGACGACCAGGAATTCAAACCCCTGATCGACCCCGTTTTGATCGGCGCCGGTAAACACAGCATCGTCGTGCGCGATGCCATGGGAACTGACTCTGAGCCGCAAACGATAAACATACCGGAAGCGCTCACGCTGATGCCGGAAACGTACGAATGTGGGAAAAATGAAAAAGGTCAGTCTTTTTATGTGCTCAGCCTGGATATCCGCGGCGGCGTACCGCCCTATACCGCCAATAGTGGCCGCATCACGGAAAATCAATTTATCAGCGGGCAGATCATCAGCGGCCAGGCGTTTGAACTGACTGTCAGCGACAGCGCCGGCTGCCGGGTAACAAAAACCCTGCGCCATGAATGCCCCGCTGCGCAACTGATCGTTCATCCGAACCTCGGACCTACCAACGCCGCGAACTTTGCAAAACTGACGCTGAAAATTGAATCAGGCAAGTCGCCGTTCACCTACAAACTGGACCAACAGGAGTTTCAACCGCTCCCCGAGGCCATCACGCTCGCCTCGGGCGCCCATACCCTCGTCATCCGTGATGCCGCCGGCATGGAATCGCTCCCCCTTTCTATCGAAGTGCCGGCGGCACTATCGGTGAGTAAAGAAGCTTACCAATGCGCCACGCTCGCCGAAGGCCGGCAGGTTTATACCGTAAAATTTGAAATTACCGGGGGAGTGCCGCCTTTTGAAGCGACAAACGGAACGCTGCGCGGCTCCAGCTACGAGAGCGTTCAGACGGAAAGTGGCGCCGCATTGAACGTGGAAATCAACGACGCGCGCGGCACCCGGATCGAACGGACGTTCAAACACGAATGCGCCGACACCCGGCTGTGCACCCTGCCCTGCGAGGGCCAGGCCCTGCGCAGCGGTTACCGCCTCTGGCTGACCGAATCGTCGAAAAGCGTGCCCTACACCCGTTACGAGATCAACTCCGCCAAACTTGTCTTCGATGGCCCCGACGGACGCAAAATCGACCTCAGCCGGCACTTCGGCCTGCTGATACAAGCCACGCCGGAGCAACTGAACGCCGATTTTGCCGCGACGGTCAAAGGCTGGACGGACAAAATCAACGCGGAGATTGCACGGGCCGTGGGAATGAAAGACTGGCTGCGACTCGATTTTACGCCCGCCGCGAATGTCCGTTTTGCCACGCTTTGGATAGAACATTTTCAGTGCCTCGGCTTCGAAATTCAGGTAAACGTGTCCACGTCGCGGCTGGAGGGAAAAGAAAAATATTTATACGAATATACGACGAAAGGAACGGAGATAACGCCCATTTCGGCGCCCATGACCGAATTACAGCCACCCTTTGCCATACCGCCGTTCCACCGCATGGTAAAAGACAAATGCCTCGAATTGACCGGCGGCGTTAGTCTGGAATGGAAACCCATCGCCAAACCGTTCAACCTGCCCGTCCGTATCCTGAAAACCGTTCAGGGCAACGAAGTTACCCTACAGGCACAGGCCTCCGAACTGGCCAAAGCGCTGCTGGACGGCTCGGTCAGCTTTATCTGGGAAGTGGCCGACGCGGCGCCCGTGCTGGCCATGGGCGAAAAAGCCCGTTTTAAGTTCCTGAATCTCGCCCCCTCCGAGAAAAAGGCCGTGCTGATCGCCATCCATCAATCCGGCGCCAGCGTGATGACCACCGATACGATCATTTTACCGCCTACTAAAACGAAATGAACGCCGCTAATACATTCCGGATACAACGGCTGGGCCTCGACGTAGAGTTCAACGGCCCGGAGGCCGCCGGCCTGGCTTTCCAGTCCAGGCTGTCCGAATGGTGTTCCGCCTGGCTGGCCGGCGCCCTGGAGCAGGCGCTGAAAAATTACGCCCCGGACCAGGAACTCCACTGGGCGCTCGACCGGTTGGACTTGCAGATTGACGACCTTATTGCTCCGGACCAACTGGAAGAAAAACTGCCCGCATTGCTGCAATCCGCCCTGGAAAGCGCGCTAAGGGAAGCCCGCGCGCCGCACCCGGCGCCCGGCAATGCCGTCGTTATTGGAAAAAATCAAATCGCCGCACCCGCAAACCCCGGCAGCCAAATGAAGACTGCCGCCCAAAACACCTGGGACGCCTTCTGCCATTTTCTCCGTACCGGCTGGTTGCCCTGGTCGTTTCGCCTGCCCGGCGGCCATTCGCTGGAAACGGCGGTGCGGGCTGTCTGGCAGGAACGCGGCGAACGCGCGGCGCTGACCGAGGCCTTGCGAAAAACCCTGCAGGCGCGGGAATCGCGGCAACGCTTAGTTCGGCAGTTTTCACAGGCCTGGGTGGAAGAAATTGCCGCGATCCTGGCGCCGGGACAAACGGTGACGATCCGGCAGATTATCCGCTTGCTGCACCGGGAAAGTAATGCTGTTCCGGCTCTGCGTCCCGCGGAAAATCGCTTGTGGGAAATTGCGCTGGCCCAGGGCGCGGGCGGCAGGTCGGCGTATTCGGTGGCAGAACTGATGCAGGACCTTTTTACAGAAAGCCTGCCCGGCGAATCGATGGATTTGTTGCGGGAAACCGCCGTCCACCTGACCAGGTCGCCCCGGGATGAAAAACCGGATGTGCCTGCCGGTGTGCGCCGGGCCCTGCAATTCGCCCTGCAGGATTGGCTGGAATCGTTCCGATCCGATGCGCCGGGCGGCTTGGGGGCCAATGCAGCCGACTCGTCGGACGCCTTCAAGTCGTCAGACGAGTCCGGGCAGACCGCCTTTCAGGATAACTCGTCGGACGACTCCGGGTCTAATGTCGTCAACTTAAGGCCTCGGAGAGGCCCGACGTTTGTAGAATTGAAGTTTGGGAAGATTGTGAGGGCCTCGGAGAGGCCTAACGTTAATACCATTTTCAGTGCCTTTCACGCTAAAACCACAAACGTTAGGCCTCTCCGAGGCCATGAAACATACCGGGAACCGACAAGTTCTACAAACGTTGGGCCTCTCCGAGGCATTAAGTTGACGACATTAGACTCCGGGTCATCCAATGCGTCAGAACAAATGGCAACCTCAACGCTGCCGGCTGACTACCTCGCCGAAGGCATTTACATTGAAAATTCGGGTCTGGTGTTGCTTCACCCCTTTATTCCTTTGTTTTTTGAAACGCTTGGGGTGGTCAAAGATGAAAAAATAGTCGATCCCGACAAAGCCCTGGCTCTGCTGCACTTTCTGGCGAGCGGCGAAACGACGGCGCCCGAACACGAACTCGTGCTCCCGAAAATCCTCTGCGGTTTGCCCCCCGATACCGTGGCCGGCCCAGCCGTACTGCTGAATGAAAACGACATGTCAGAAAGTATCAACCTGCTTGAAACCGCTATCGGCTACTGGGAAGCCCTGAAAAACACCTCGCCCGACGGCTTGCGCGATACCTTTCTGCGGCGCCCCGGAAAAATATCCCGGCGCGACGCGGACTGGCTGCTGCAGGTGGAACGCCAAAGCTTCGACATCCTGCTCGACGATTTGCCCTGGGGCCTGTCGGTGTTGCAATTTCCATGGATGGCGGAGTTGGTGTGGGTGGAGTGGTGAAACCAAATCTATCAAACTATATACGCTTGTGAAAACCAGTTCGGAAAAATCGACTTCCTCCCACGCGACGCCGGCCCATCAGGCGGCGAGCCGGCCGTTTATCCCAAAGGTGGGTGGCAGCGGATTCGTGGAACCGTCCGTACAGGCCAAGGCAGCCGGCGTGCAAGCCAAACTGACGGTGAATGAGCCCGGCGACGCGCACGAACAGGAAGCGGACCGGATGGCGGATAAGGTGGTGCAACGCCTTGCTAATCCTGAACCGACGACGGTACAAAAGGCGGCGATGCCGGAAGAACAGGTGCAGCGGGTAGAAAAAGAGGAGATACAAAAGGCTGCAATGCCGGAAGAACAGGCGCAGCGGGTGGAAGAAGAACAAGTGCAAAAATCCGGAATGCCGGAAGAGAACATCCAACGGGCTGAAGCGGCATCCGGCGCGCCCGCCGAACCCGGCCCGGACTTTACTTCCCGTTTACAAGCTTCCAAAGGCGGCGGCTCGCCGCTGCCGGCTGAAACACGCGACGACATGGAATCGGGCTTTGGGGCCGATTTCGGTAATGTAAGGGTGCATACCGGTCAGGAAGCCGCCGGCATGAGCCGGGATATTAATGCGCAGGCCTTTACGCATGGCAGCGACATCTATTTTAACGAGGGTAAATACAATCCGGGATCGAAAGATGGGCAGCATTTGCTGGCGCATGAGCTGACGCATACGGTGCAGCAGGGGGGAGCGCAGCGAAAAGAAATCCAAAAGGCCCCGGAAAAGCCCAAACCGGCGCCGGCCACTGCGCCAACCGCGGCGCTCGACATTTCGCAGCAATTTAACCCGGATGCCGCCTGGGCTGCGTATCTGGCGGAAAATCCCGCGGGGGCGCCGGTGAACGTCAAAATCGGCGGGCTATACTCCGGCACCATACACGTGAATCAAAAAGCAAAACCCACGGAGGCCGGCCCGGGTAAATTCGAACTGGACGAACGGCAGGGAAAACAGACCCTGTCCGTTCAGGGCCTGAGTTTTCTGAATCCACTGCGCGATATGGGGTTCGAGCCGGTACTGGTGTTGAATAAATTTGGCGAAGGCCGGAAAACCACCGGTTTTCTCAGCGTGAAAGGCAAAGGTATCGCGCTGGGAAATCCGCAAGCCTTGCTGGATACCTTCAACAAAAACATGGAGCAGATGGGTTTTCTGGGCCTGGACAAATTAAAACTGGACGGGATCAAACTGGAAAACACGTTTGACAACGGCCGGCTGTTGTTCAATGTCTCGGGCATTAAAACCGCCGTTGGCGGTTACCTGAAAGCCGGGGTGGGGTTGGGCATCAGCGGGGAAAACTTCACTTTCGACGTTGTCGCCGATGTCGACGTTCCCGGGGTAGCCACCGGCAATGTTGAATTCAAACGCACGACGGAGGGCAACCTGGAAGGCCGGGGAACGGTAGAAGCCAATATCGCCAACGTACAGGCAACGCTCCTGGTGGAATTCCTGGCCGGCCAACTGACCATTAAAGGTACGGGGACGATCAATTCCGAAAAATTTTCCGGCTCCCTTACCCTGCTGGTGACCGATGCCGAAACAGCCGATGAAACGGTCAATTCCGAACTCGGCGTACAAAAAGTGGAACAGGAGGCGCAATCTTCAGACCAAAAACCGGCGCCAAAGTCAAATAAACGCGTTCTCGTTGGTTGGGGCACTGTACAGGCCACCATCACGCCCTGGTTGGCCGGTACGGCAAAGGTGGGCGTCAACAGCAAAGGTCATATTACCATCGTCGGCGAAATTTCGATGCCGAACGAAGTGGTGCTGATGGAGAAAAAGGGTAAAAAAATTACCCTGATCGACTTCGAGATCCGGGCGGGATACGGTGTGCCGCTGGTTGGACAGGTCTTTATTTTTGGCGGGATCGAACTGTTCGTCAATGCCGGATTTGGCCCCCTGGTACTGCGCGACGTAAAGTTTACTGGCCAATATTCGACTGATCCGGACGTAATGCAACATTTTATGATCACCGGAACGCTGGGCATCAACGCCTTCGCCATTCTCGGCCTCGAAGCCAGCGCCGGCGTCGGCCTTACCCTGATCGGACACGACATCAAGGCCGGGCTGGCCGTCACGGCAGCCGCGGGCATCAAAGCCTACGCCGAGGCAACGCCCACCTTCGAGTACATCGAAAAAGGCGCCGGCAAAGGCGGCAAAGTCGGCGAAGCGCACCTGAAAGGCCATTTTGAAGCCGCAGCGCAGCTCTTTCTCATGCTCGGCGGCAAGTTCTTCGTCGAACTCGACAGCCCCTGGTGGTCGCCGGCGCCCGATGAAACCTGGGAATACCCGCTCGGCAGCGTCGAATACCCCATCGGCGACAGCATGGGCATCGGCGCCGACATCGACTGGCTCGTCGGCTCGCCCGAAGCGCCGGAACTAAAGTTTTCGCCCGTTGAATTCAATCCCGAAAAATTCACCGAAGACGTAATGGCCGACCCGCCGCCCGGCAAAGGCGCCGGCGGCGAAAAAGACCAGCAAGGTAGCTGGACCGACGAAACCGGCGGCGGCAACTTAGAAGATCAACCCCAAACCTCCGACAAAGACAAAGACTCGAAAAACAAAAAAGAAGACCTGTCCAAACTGAGCGCCGAAGAACGCTACATGCGGGGCCTCGACGAAATCAGCAAAGTGGCCGACGCGGCCAAAACCAAACCCATCACCCTGAAAATGCTGGAAGCCAAAATAAACAAGGTGAAAAGCAAATACGGGCTGGAACAGGCGAAGATAAAAGACAAGTCCGACGAAAACGCCAGCGTATTCGTCAAACACGCTGGCGAAGACAACGCCAAACACCTGCTCGAAGTGCCGTTGATGAGCGAAAAAGAACGGATGCTGCTGCTCGAAAAAGCCAGCGCCGATTTCGAAAAGCTAATCGATGAACATACCGACGAACAACATACCATTACCCGCGCCGACGCCGAAGCCATCTGTGGAAAAATCGGCGCAGAACACTACGTCATCGAAGAAATTCAGGTAAAAGACGGCGGAAAAAGCTGGGATTTTGAACTGGACCTGGGCGATACGACCAAAAAATGGCCGGGAAAGGCGAAGCGGGAAAAGGAAGAGGTGAAAGAAGGGGAGAAAAAGGAAGGGGAAGAATTGCCGAAAGAGGAGAAAGAGAAATTGGTGAAGGAAGGGTTGGAGGCGCTGCATCAAGAAGAACAAAAATATCTGGAGAATGGCGCAATAAAGCAGGAAGAGGCAGAGCAAGTTGCAAGCAAAATACTAAAAACATATCCGGTATTTACATCTTTAGTCGTAATCGACGGTGGAGAGACGTGGGATTATCATTATACTGCAAGTCCTGGTAGTGACGAAAAAGGTAAGAAAAAGGAGAAAATGCCACTACCCGAATCTGATAAGCCACAATTTGGGCCTACTTTACATGGCTTTGGCACATCTATGCATATAAAACGGTTAACAAAAAAGGGGGAAGACGGAACTAAACCAACTGTGAAGAACTCAAATTGGAATGCGCTTAATTTCAGGGGCTATGGGGGAGGACGGTATTACGTGAGGGGACACTTGCTAAATGAAAAATTACATGGAAAGGGAAATGATTGGAAAAATCTTACTCCGCTGACATCTTTTGCTAATACTCAATTACATGAACCTTCGGTAGAGTGGCCTATTAAACAAGCT
>CALEYM010000210.1 GCA_937926185.1 uncultured Bacteroidota bacterium
GCTTTTTTCGTCAGTTTTCGCGTTTTTGAAGGAGCATAGCGGGGCCTACGTGACTGAAAATGCTCTAAACCCGCAGAATCAAATTACTTATACACCCGACTACGCACCCATTTCTCCAGTTCTACCGCGTGAAACACCAGCGCCGCGGCGCCAAGGCAGATCAGCAGATCGGCCACAGAAATCGGCTGTGTATTGAATATTTTTTGAAAAACCGGCAGATAAATGATCGCTATTTGTAAAATGCCGGTACCCAGCACCGTGTACAGCAGCGGTTTGTTGCGCAGCAGCCCATGCCGGAAAATGAAAGCATTTTCGCTCCGGATGGCCATAACGTGTGCCAGCTGGGCAAACGACAGGGTGCTGAACACCATGGTTTGCCAATGCGGGTTACCGGTCTGGAGCGCGTATGCTTGAACGGCCAGGCACAGTACCCCGATCAGGAAACCCACCCACAATATGTGGGTGCCGACACCGTGCGCGAAGATACTTTCGCCGGCGCCGCGTGGCGGTCGTTTCATAATGTCGCGTTCGGCCGGTTCGCCGGCCAGGGCAAGGCTGGGCAGGCCGTCGGTGACGAGGTTGATCCACAAAATATGGATGGGCAACAGGGGAATGGGCAAGCCGATGAGCGGCGCCAGGAAGATCGTCCAGATTTCGCCCGCGTTGCCGGTGAGGATGTAGCGGATGAATTTGCGGATGTTGTCGAAAATCCGCCGGCCCTCGCGCACGGCCTTGACGATGGTGGAAAAATTGTCGTCGAGCAGCACCATGTGTGCCGCTTCTTTCGACACGTCGGTGCCGGTAATGCCCATGGCAACGCCGATATTTGCTTTTTTCAGCGAGGGCGCGTCATTGACGCCGTCGCCGGTCATGGCCACGTAATGGCCGCGGGCTTGCAGGGCTTTGATGATATCCAGTTTTTGTTCGGGGCTGACGCGGGCGTACACGCGGATATGCTCCACTTTTTGCAGCAGTTCTTCCGGGGTCATGCGGGCCAGTTCGGGTCCGGTGACCACCTGTTCGTCGTGGCCCGACGAGAGAATGCCAATTTCCCGCGCGATGGTTTTGGCCGTGCGCGGATGATCGCCGGTGATCATAACCGGCGTGATGCCCGCGGCAATACATTCCTGCACAGCGGCCACAGCCTCCGGGCGGGGCGGGTCGATCATGCCCGCGACGCCAAGAAAATTCAGGTCTTTTTCGATGTCTGAACCGGGCAGGGTTTCGGGATTTTCGGGCACGATTTTGCAGGCATAGCCCAGTGTGCGCATGCCGGCGTCGGCTATGCGGCCCGCTTCTTCGAGGATTTCGGTCTTGTTTTCGTCGAGGCAGAGCGGCAACAGGGACTCCATGGCGCCCTTGGTAATGACAATGAACTGGCCGTGGAAACGGTGTACGGTCGTCATCAACTTGCGTGTACTGTCGAATGGAATTTCGTGTACGCGCTCGTGCCACACATCGGGTTCGGCTTCCGGCGCTCGGGCCTTGCGGGCATAATCCACCAGGGCCACTTCGGTGGCGTCGCCGGCGGTTTTGCCGTTTTCGTCGACATGGGTGTCGTGATTGAGCAGCATGGATAATTCGAGCAATTCACGGGCGCTGAATGCTTCGTTTTGAATAGTCTCCTGATCGAGCCATACTTCCCGGACGCTCATTTTATTGAGTGTGAGCGTACCGGTTTTATCCGTGCAGATATAGCTGACGGAACCGAGGGTTTCGACGGCAGGCAGTTTACGGATCAGCGCGTTTTTGCGCACCATTTTCCGGGCGCCGAGGGCCAGGGCGATAGTAATGACGGCAGGCAGGGCTTCGGGAATGCCGGCCACGGCCACAGAAATGGCGGTGAGCAGCATCTGCATGTGATCGGCGCCCCGCAGTACGCCTACGCCGTAAATGACCCCACAGATCAGGATGACCACGACCGAAAGTTTTTTACTGAAATCGGCGAGGCGCTGTTGCAGCGGCGTCCGGCTTTCCGGCTGTTGCAAAAGGGAGGCGATTTTTCCAATTTCGGTATGCAGACCGGTGGCCGCGGCCAGGCCCATGCCGCGACCGTAATTCACCACCGTGCCTTTGTAGGCCATATTGAACCGGTCGCCGAGGGGCGCGTCTGCGTCGGCGAGTTCGTCGGTGTTTTTTTCCACGGGATACGACTCTCCCGTGAGCGAGGCTTCTTCGATGCGCAGGGTATGCGTCTCCACCAGACGCAGGTCGGCGGGCACGATATCGCCCGATTCGAGCAGCACCAGATCGCCGGGTACGATTTGCGCGGCAGGGATTTGGCGCACCACGCCGTTGCGCAGTACCCTGGCGGCGGCCGATGCCATTTTTTTGAGCTCTTCCAAGGCTTTTTCGGCCCGGTATTCCTGTACGAAGCCCACCGCGGCATTGAGCGCCACGATGATGAGGATTACAATGGTGTCTTTCAAATCGCCGATCATGCCCGATATGACAGCCGCGCTCAGCAGGATAAGGATCATCCAGTCTTTAAATTGGGCCAGAAACATCAGCAGGGGCGATTTTCTTCGCGCTTCCGGCAGTTTGTTCTCACCGTACCGGATCAGGCGTTCCGCGGCTTCATGTTGTTGCAGGCCCTTAACGGCGCTACCCAATACCTGATATGTTTCCTGAATAGACGTAAGATGCCAGTTCATAATCGCGGATTAGTCCTTTTTTCGGTAGACCAGCATGGGCGTTTTGGTAACAAAGGAGAACTTTTCCGAACGGCTCGTGGTAAATATTTTATCAAACCAACTCAGGCTGGTATGCGTAAAAAACACGATCAGGGCCGGGTTGGCTTTTTTGACCAGGCGGTCCAATTGCGCGGCGAAAGGTTCGTTCACGTCGAAGTTTTCCAGGTAAACCTGGTCGAGCTCCGCATATTTCCGCGCCCAGGTTTCCGCGGCAAGGATTTCGCGGGCAGCCATTAATTTGCTGGAGAAACTATAATGGGCTACATCCACCCTGGCTTCGATGGCCCGGGCCAGGGCCGAAACTTCGCTGATTTCGCGGTCAAAATTTTCCAGATCGGAAGCATACATGATTTTTTTGATCTCCCGGACCCGATAGGTGTGCGGCACCGCGATAACCGGCACCGCCGATTTGCGGATCACGTTGCTGGTATTGGTACCGATGATTTTTTGTACGCCGCCAGCGCCGCGGGTGCTGATGCAGATAAAATCGAATTTTTCGCGAACCGCGTATTCCAGTATGGCGCTTTCCGGACTCAGTTCCTCCTTGACCACGCAGCGGTATCCGGCAGCGGCAACGTGCATGGAACGGTACAGGCCCGCCACGAATTTTTCCAGTTTTTTCAGGTGTTTTTCCGCTTGTTCCTGCATCGAATTTTCGATACGGTTGCGGTGGATCGTCGTTGGGATCAGCGCCTGAAAACAGTGAAAAAAGACCAGTTCGGCTTTCATGCGGCCCGCGAGTTGAATAGCGAAACGTATGCCCGCTTTGGAGTGTGTTGAAAAATCGGTGGTGACCAGTATTTTTTTCATAATATCGGATTTTTACGAATTTGACCGTTTTTATTTCAGGCAAAAAGTGACTTTGGTCATCAGGCCGGATGATCTTACCGGTTCAACCACTCATTCAGTTTGTCCTGATACAGTTTAAACTCCCGCAAATTGCCATGCGTACCACCGGGAATAGTGACGAATTCGTCGCCGGGTTTCAGGCAGGATTTCAGCCGGGCTGCCGATTCGTATGGCACCACACGGTCGGCTGTGCCGTGAAAGAGCAGGGCCGGCAGTTCCGTTTGCCGCAGGTGGCGGTCGTTGGGGAAGAAAAAAGCGGGGCGGAAGGGCAGGGCCGTGCGGCGGATATAGCTGGCCAGTAAACCGCCGATATTGTCGAAGGGGGTTTCCAACACCAGTATCCGCGCCGGCACGTGGGCTGCCAGCCATGCGGCTACGCCCGTACCCAGGGAGCGTCCGTAAAGCGCCAGTTGATGGGCCGGGTAGTATTGCCGAAGCCAGTCATATGCCAGCCGGGCGTCTTCGTACAGCACCCGTTCACCCGGTTCGCCGCTGCTTTTGCCGTAGCCGCGGTAATCGGGCGCGATAAAATCGAAACCCCGGCTGGTAAAATCGCGGTGCATGGCGCCCCAACGTTGCAGATTGTCGCGGTTGCCGTGGAAATACAGTACCGCGCCGCGGCGTTGCCGCCAGGCGGTAGGGAAACGCAGTAAATGTAGCCGGGCGCCGTCGGGTGTTATGAGAAAATGTTCTTCGAAAGGGGCATCGAACACAAATGCATAATCGTCCGGCAATTTGGCGGGCCGGAAAAGCGTCTTCTTTTGCAGAAAAGCGGTAAAAGGTTCGATAATATCTCGCATAACGTCAGGTCAGGAACGCAATTTGGGGTTGCCTGCATGGCGTACCGCGTCTCGGTTCGTTTTTTTGACCAGATTTTTTTGCAGGGCATCCTCCAGATCGACGTTGGTTTGATTGGCCAGACAAATCAGTACGAACAACACATCGGCCATTTCATCGGCCAGGTCGGCTTTTGCCGTCGCGGCCAGTTCCGGCGTCTTAAACGACTGATCGCCGTAAAGCCGGGCCATCAGGCGGGCTACTTCGCCTACTTCTTCCATCAGGATAGCCGTGTTTGTCAGTTCGGAATAATAACGGACGCCAATGGTATTGATCCATTCGTCCACCATTTGCTGGGCTTGTTTTATATGCATAACGGTAATGGCGGTTTTTGGTTTGCCAACCGGGTTTCAAAAAGAAAGCGAATATCGGGAAAATGCATTAAGCACGCCAACAGACTCCCGCTTAGCTGAAAAAAAAACCGCCAGACGTTGCGTCCGGCGGTTAAACCCCAAAAAACCAAATGAAAACAATCTTTCTACCGTGATTAATCTTTAATGTCTTTTCGGTTCTTAAGACATTCTTTATACGGCGACCCGGACGGGTGGTGACATGTCATATGTAAATTTTTTTTTGGTTGTGGCATATTCCGGGGGTGTTATTTCTGTCTAACACTTAGATTTCGCTGAATTTAA
>CALEYM010000211.1 GCA_937926185.1 uncultured Bacteroidota bacterium
GAGGGCCTTTGTAAAGCCTTTGGCAGCAATGTGGTGCTCGACCATTTCAACCTGACGCTTCACCGGGGCGAAAATCTCGTCGTACTGGGTAAATCCGGTTCCGGAAAATCGGTGCTGATCAAATGTATCATCGGACTACTCCGGCCCGACAGCGGACGGATCGAGGTGCTGGGACAAAACGTGCCGGATCTCAATTATCACGACCTCGACCAAATGCGGGCCAAAGTGGGATTTCTGTTCCAAAGCAACGCCTTGTACGATTCCATGACCGTCCGGGAGAACCTGGAATTCCCCCTGCGGCGGCACTGGCTGCAAGTGGAACAAAAGGAAGTGGACCAAATGGTGGAAGAAGTGCTCGAAAACGTCGGCTTAGCCCATACGGTGGATATGATGCCGGCCGAACTCTCGGGCGGCATGCGCAAACGGATCGCCCTGGCCCGCACCCTCATCCTGAAACCGGCTATCATCCTGTACGACGAACCTACCACCGGTCTCGACCCGATTACCGGCATGGAGATCATCGAACTGATCAAAGAAGTGCAGCAGAAGTACCAGACGTCCGCGCTGGTCATTTCACACGATCTTAAACTGGCCGAGGTGGCTTCGGAACGCATCGCCATGCTTATCGATGGAAAATGTTACACCACCGGGACATATACCGAATTAAAAGCGTCGAAGGATCCGAATTTAATGGCCTTTTTTAACTGACGAAGTATGAAAAACCGCACAATAGATAACGTAAAACTGGGCATTTTCGTCCTGGCCGGATTGGTACTGCTGATCCTGTTTTTTTACATGATGAGCAAAAACGAAAGCATTTTTGCTTCCCGTTTTGAGATCAAGGCGCATTTTGAAAACGTCAGCGGCCTCGTGGCCGGCAATAACGTGCGCGTGTCGGGCATCGTGGTAGGTATCGTGGAGGATGTGGAACTCGTCAACGATACGCTGGTGGTCGTCACCATCGCCCTGAACAACAATATGCGCAAAGTGGTCCGCAAAAATGCCCTCGCCGCCCTCGGCACCGACGGGCTGATCGGCAACCGCGTGGTCAATATCGTTCCGGTAAAAGAACCGGCCCCGCTCATCGAACCCGGCGACATACTGATGGGCCAAAAAGAAGTGAGCACCGATGAAATGCTGCGCACCCTCGACCAGACCAACCACAACGTGCTCCTCATTTCCCGCGGGCTGATGGAAACCATAGACAAGATCAACAAAAGCACCCTGCTGACCGCGCTGCTCAACGACGAAAGCCTCTCGCAAAACCTTCGGGCCGCTCTCCTCAACCTGCGCAATGCTACCGGCCAGGCCTCTGCCACCATGCAGGACCTGCGCGCCGTGGTGAACGACGTCCGCGAAGGCGAGGGCAGCGTCGGCACGCTGCTGCGCGACACCAGCTTTGCCCTCGAACTCAACCGGGCGGTGCTGAAATTACAGGACGTCGAAAACCAGGCCGACCGCCTGGCGCAAAACATGGATGCGCTGGTTAAAGAAGTAGATGTCACCGTCAAAGGCCTGCAGGGCGATATCAACCAGGGGCAGGGCCCTGCCAACCTGCTGATGAAAGACTCCCTCGCCGCGGCCCGCTTGCAAAGCACTTTGGGCAACCTGGAACAAGGCACCGCGCGTTTCAGCGAAAACATGGAGGCGCTGAAACATAATTTTTTATTCCGGCGGTATTTTAAAAAGTTGGAAAAGAAGAAAAAGGAGTAAGATTGGAGCTTACCAAAAGGATATTGGACATCACACTCACACTTCAAGCAACCATATAATTGATTTTCAAAAAACTTCGTATCTTGGCAAGCAAACAATTCAATATGGCGTCGCAGTTTCAATTGGATAAAAAAGTAGTTCAAAAATTCAAATTGGGAGAAGAACCTAAAGATGTAATCTTCTGGCGAACTCAACCATACTCGGCGCGCATGGCCGCTTTGGAAGATATTCGACAAGCCTATATTTTATGGAAATATGGTACTGAACAGGGATTTCAAAGAGTTTATCGCGTTGTTGAACGTGCATGAAGTGCAGTACATCGTGGTGGGAGGTTACGCTGTTGCCTTTCATGGGGGCATCCGCGTTATACGAAAGACATTGATTTTTGGGTTTTGCCCAATCCTGAAAATGCAGAAAAATTGCTGGCAGCACTACGCGACTTTGGATTTGCGTCGCTTGATTTGACAACTGAAGATTTTACCCTTCCCAACAAGGTTGTGCAGTTAGGCCAACCCCCATATAGAATCGATATTGTCACTTCTATCTCTGGCGTCACTTTTCAGGAGTGTTTTCCGACGACAATTGAAGCGGACCTCGACGGAGTAGTTGTCCGCTTCATTGGCTTGGAAGACTTGAAGAGAAACAAACGATCTACTGGTCGCTTGAGAGACTTGAGCGATGTCGAAGAATTGGAAGGGTGATCGTTTTCATATCGCCTATTGAAAATTCTTCTCTTTACCCATCCATGCACAAACGCCTTTCTCCTTTCTTTGGCCTGTTATTGCCAATCCTTTTCCTGGCAAAATGCCAAAAACAACCGGCCGTAAACCCCGTTACCTGGTATGAAACGCTTCGGACAAACATTCAAATCGCGGCCAACCTAAAAGCCGACACCACACATTTCGAGTACCTGGCCGACAGCGCGTTCAGTCACCGGACGTTTATCCGGACAGGGCGTGTTTTCCGGGAAGAATGGTACGGAAAGGCGGGCGACCTGCAGGGAATTTCCCTGTTTACGCCCGACGGAAAATTTGAGTTGAGACGTGAAATTTGCCCCGATAGTTCTGCGGGCTTTGAAGGTATTTTGTTTAAAAACAAATTCTACGGTCCCTGCGCCTGGTGGCATTGCAACGGCCAAATGCGTCAGCACGGATTCCGCTATGCCAATCGCGAGATCGGCGCCTGGCGCCGCTGGGATGAAAACGGGGCGATGGTGGATTCCGTCGACCGGGGAAACCGGCATTTGCTGGATTCGCTGCAATTTATTGCGCTATGAAAGATGGAGCGGCAACAGCCCCTCTGCACAGATTTAAACAGGTCGTCGCACAGAAATCAGCGGTCCGTCCGCCCCGCTGAAATACGTTTACCGCCGTTTCAACAGATACCGCCGCAAATCCTCCACGTTGTACACCACGCTTACCTCCCAGCCGTTCTCGTACAGAAAATTGAGCCCGTCCACCGTGCTGCGGAACTCGTAGCGGCGCCCTTTATCATCGGTCAGACATTCGCCGGGCTTGGCGCCGCGGTTGGCTTTCTGCCCGTAGTCGATCTGGAAATGGTAAGTGCCGTCGGTGCGGCGCAGGGGCGTGGCTTCGAGGTAGGCGCCGGTGTTGGCGGTGCTCAGGAGGGTACCCTCGACGTATAACTGGGCGGACAACAGGAGCGCCTGGGCGGAAAAGAGCAGCAAGGCGAATGTTTTTTTCATGGCTTGTATTTTTGGGGAGCAAAGAAAGGGGGCATTTGGATACGGAATTCAACCTTAACGGGAGTTTAAAGCAGGTTAAAAGATTTAACTAATGTGCGCGGACAACCCAAATCATGCCGTTCCCGCCAATAATCTATATTTGCCGCTTAACCTGTTGAATAATGAAAATACGACTTGCCATCAAACTTTGCCTTTTCACCACTTTTTTCGTGTTGTCTGGTACTATCGCCGCTCAGCTCCGCCTCCAATCCCTCTCCGGCAAAAAAACCGCCGAAATCCCCATCGGCGCTCTGGTCGGCATCAAACTGCCGGCCCCGGGTGAAAAAGAAGAGGGCTGCGAATGTTACTGGTCGTACAAGGGGATTTTGAAAAGTACGGAAGCCGGTAAAGCGAAATTGCTCGTATATGAGGAAACGCTTATTTACCAGGAAGCAAACGGCGTGTATAAAGGTGTAGAAACCAGTTATTCCTATCCCAGGAAAGAAATCTACACCGATATTGACGTAACGCCAGCATTGTCGCTGACCAAATATTCCGATCCGTCCGATGCCCGGAAAAGCATTGGCGCCCTGATTACGGGTCTTGCCCTGCTGCAAAGTTTCGCGGTCTCGCCCTTTTTATCAGACAAGGCGCGGGATGTCAGCGACAAAGTGGTGTGGGGCGGTGTCGGCGTGGGACTGACCATGATGATATGGCCCTCGAAAAAAACCTGGCATCTGCAGCAGCCCGAGGGCAAAAACAAGCGGCTTTGGAAGTGGCAGTAAGCGTCGAATATCTCACGCGCCAAACATTTTCAAGGCATTCCCCGTCGTCACCCGCGCAATTTCCGCCACGGGAAGCACCTTCACTTCCGAGAGCATTTCAGCCACCAGCCGCACGTAGGCGCTTTCATTACGTTTGCCGCGGTGCGGAACGGGCGGCAGGTAGGGCGCGTCGGTTTCCAGCACGATATGTTCGAGCGGGATTTCGCGCAGCACGGCGGGCATTTCCGATTTCGCGTAGGTGAGCGTACCGCCGATGCCGAGCATAAAACCCAGGTCGATCATTCGTTTGGCCTGCCCGACGGTACCGCTGAAACAGTGAAAAATGCCGCGCAGCCGGCCGTCCTGTCCGGCTTTTACCAACGCCAGACATTCTTCGTTGCTTTCGCGGGAATGGATGATAATGGGTCGTCCGAGATCTTTGGCCCATTCGATCTGCCGGGCAAAAGCGATTTGCTGAATGGGCAGCGTGGTTTTGTCCCAGTACAGGTCGATACCCGTTTCTCCCACGCCGGCCCATTGGCGCCGCCCAAGCCAGTCTTCCACGAGCGCCAGTTCCTGCTCGTAAGTGTCAGGCTTCACGTGCGAGGGGTGCAGGCCCATCATGGCAAAACAATGTTCGGGAAATTCGGCCTCCAGGGCCAGCATGCCGTCGATGGATTCGGAGTCGACATTGGGCAGATACATGCGCGTCACTCCGGCTGCAATGGCCCGGCGGACCATTTCCGTGCGGTCGTGGTCGAATTTGGAGGAATATAAGTGCGCGTGAGTGTCGATAAGTGTGTACATGGTGAATTTGCGGAGTGTTCCCTTTTCAAATTTGATGTTTCAAATTTCAAATTGAACTTTAAATGTCAGGCTGAAGGGCTGCAAAAGTCCGGTTTTTCAGCTAAGACACAAAAGGCAAATTTTGAATTGTAAAATGATAAAAACCATCGAAAACCGTTAGAAGGAGTAATATCGTTTAAAACCCCGAAAATATTCAACCTAATCTTCATCTCAAACCGGTTTTATGAAAACATCACGCCTTTTTACCGCCGTTTTTTTCCTGCTTTCCTGTCAAATCCTTTCCGGCCAACCCTCCTTTTTTTCCCCCAGGGGCGTAGGTGGCGGCGGAGCCTTGTTTTTCCCCACCATTAACCCGGCCAACGACAACGAGTTTTACGTCAGTTGCGACATGAGCCAGTTGTTTCACAGCACCGACTTCGGCAATTCATACCAACAACTGCATTTCAACAGCCTGCAGGTATTCAACCGTTCGACGTATGAGTTTACCAACAACGCGGCTGTCGCTTACAGCATTTATAATGATGGAAACGATGGATACCCCGTAAAAACGCTGAACGGCGGTCAGGGTTGGCTGCCACTGACGGGATATGATATAGGAACGTACGAAGCCGCGTACAAACTCGTGGCCAACTACGACAATCCGGAACAATTGCTCATCAATACCTACGGCGACATCCTGTTTTCCAACAACGGCGGCCAATCGTTTTCCCTCGTGAAACACACCGTCAACAACGGCGCCGGGCTCGTCATGGGCGGCGTGTTCTGGGACGGGGGCAATATCTACATCGGCACCAACGAAGGCCTGATCGTTTCCACGAACGGCGGGGCTTCGTTCAGCGTAAAAACGACAACAGGCATACCCGCCGGACAAGTGATCTGGAGTTTTGCCGGCGCGAAAACCGGCGCCGCCTCCCGGTTTGTTTGTATCACTGCCGATCAGAGCGATGTCTACAACGGCATTGCGCCATATGAGTACTACGGCTTTGCCAAAGGAGTGTATGTCATGAACAACGCGGACGGCGCCTGGGTATCGAAAACGGCGGGCATCAATTTCGCCAACGATTTTGTCATGTACGCCGCTATGGCGCGCAACAACACCGGGGTGATTTACCTCGGCGGAAACGACAACACACTCGGCGCGCCACTGGTGCTGAAATCCGTCGACGGCGGCGCCAACTGGACC
>CALEYM010000212.1 GCA_937926185.1 uncultured Bacteroidota bacterium
CAACCCCCGCGTACGTAAAATTTTAATGGAAAATCCACCCCGCGACGGCCTGTTTATCTGCGGCCACTCCCACATTCTGAAAGCTATGCCCGACCGGCAACTCGGCTTCCTGCACCTCAATCCCGGCGCCTGCGGCAACGAGGGCTGGCACACGGTAAAAACGCTGATGCGTTTTGTGCTGGAGGCAGGCGCTATTCGGGAATTGGAAGTGATTGAACTGGGCCCAAGGGGCAGAAATCAGGGTTGAATTTTTAATGTTTCATATTGGTTGTCCGGTAAAACTACACCCGAATTAAAATAATTTTACCCGGAAATCAGGGTAAAAGATGGTAACCGTGTCTTTCAAGTATTGCAAAACCCGTAAACATTGAAGTATCAGAACGAAAACAATCTGGCGCAGGCGCTGCGGCGCGGAGAAGCGGCTGCTTTTGACGCCGTTTTCCGGCAATGGTATGAACCCTTGTGCCGCTACGCCTGCCGGCTGGCCGACGGCGACGTGGACGAGGCGGAAGACCTTGTGCAACAGGCTTTTGTAAAACTCTGGGAATACCGCGCCAGGCTCGATGTGAGCTGGTCGCTGAAAGCGTACCTGTACAAAACCGTGCACAATGCCTGTCTGAACCGTCTGCGTTCCAGGAATGTCCGGTCGAAGTATCTGGATTATAATGCACAACAACTGAACGACATGCACACGTTGCCCGACGATACGTCGCCCGAATTGCTCGAACGTTTTCAGCGCGCGATGGATGCCTTGCCGCCGCAGTGCCGGCATATCTTCGAACTGAGCCGTTTTGAAACCCTGAAATACCGGGAAATCGCCGACCAGCTCGGTATTTCCATCAAAACGGTGGAAACCCAGATGGGCAAGGCGCTGCGCGTGATGCGCACCCAACTGGCCGATTATTTGGTCACTTTATTCGGCGCCGCCTGCTGCTGGCAATTTTTTTTCACTAACCTCTGATCTTTCAACCGGGACGCATAATGAATATTTTTGACGAAAAAATAGATGAATTGCTCGCCAAACGATTAGCCGGCGAGTGCTCTCCCGAGGAAGAGGAGACTTTGGAACATTGGCTCGCCGAATCGCCGGAGCACCGCAAGCGCCTGGAGGAGTTGCAATGGCTCTGGGACGGCTCATCCAAGGCCCTGACGCCCGCTCCGCGCGCGGTGGATACGGAATCAGCCCTCTTGAAGGTGAAAAGCCGGCTAAAAACCGGTGGGAGCGCCCAACCACTGCGCTGGCAAAGGAGTTTCTGGATGCGGGCGGCAGCCGTATTTTTGCTGGTAGTGGCCGGCGTCTATTGGTGGCAAAGCGGAAATGCGCCCGCGCCGGTTCGGATAGCCGCGGCAGGCTCGGTGCTGACCGATACCCTTACCGATGGCTCCGTGGTGACGCTCGAACGGCAATCGGGCCTGACCCTGGCCCGGCAGTTCAACCGCCGCGAACGCCGTTTGCGGCTCGAAGGCGAGGCTTTTTTCGACGTGGCGCACGATACGACCCGGCCTTTTGTTGTCGAGGTTCAGGAACTGGAAGTTCGGGTAGTGGGCACAGAATTTACCGTGGACAACACGACCGACCCCGGTAAAGTGATCGTTACGGTGTCGGAAGGCAAAGTTTTAGTGGCCAGTAAAGCCCACTCCGTCTTGTTACAAGCAGGCGAACAGGCTGTTTTTGACCGCCGGAAGGGGAGCCTTCAGCGCACTGACCGGAAACCCGACCAGGGCGTGTTTGGCAACCGGCTTTTGTTGTACAATGCCACGCCGCTGAGCAAGGTGGTGCAGGATATAAACACGCGCTATGGGGCAAAGGTAAAATTGAACAATAAAGTGCTGGAAAACTGCCGGTTGAACGCCCGGTACAATAATCTGCCATTGGAACGCCTGCTCGAACTGATCGCGGAGTCGTTTTCGCTGACGGTAAAAAAAGAAGGAGATACATACATATTGGATGGGGAGGGGTGCGGAGAGTGACTACGTCCTTTTTTTATTCACAACGGAGGCAGGGAGACACAGAGTAATATGCTCCGTGCCTCCGTTGTGAAAAATAAATATCGCCATGAAAACAAAAATATACCTGCCTCTTATGCTTTTTCTGCTCGCCGCCGCTGCTTTGCGCGGCGCCGATGTGCTGGAACGCGCGGTTTCCGTGCGCTTCGACCAGGTACCGCTCAAGCAGGCTTTGGCAGAGATCGCGCGCCAAGGCGGATTCGAATGGTCGTACAATGCCGGCTTACTCGACGAGAGCCGGCGGGTAACCCTGGTGGCGGAGGGCTGGACGGTGCGGGAAATATTGGTATATCTGCTGGGCGACGCCTACACTTACAAACAAAACGGCGAATATCTGATCCTTAAGCGGCAGAAGAAGCCGCAGCAACGCCTCGGCGGTTACGTTACAGACCACAAAACGGGGCAAAAAATGGCCGGCGTGACGGTATATGACCGTAAAACCCTGCGCTCGACTACCACAAATAAACACGGCTATTATGAATTGCCCGTGGGCGAGCGTTCGGAAATTGTCGTTTCGAAACTGGCCTACCACGACACGGTGCTTCAGGTCAGTTCTCAAACGCCGCGTTTGGTAAAACTGGATATGTACGCCGATTCCCTTCCCCATAGTTCAACCATTACCCTGCGCGAAGGCATGAACCGGATGGCTGTCCGCCTGGAGGAGTTTTTTGTCAGTACAAAGCAAAAGTTGTCTGCCCGAAATGTGCGCGATTCGCTGCACCGGCGGTTACAGGTATCATTTCTGCCGGGTCTGGGTACTAATCATCGTCTGAGCGGCAGCGTCACAAACGATTTTTCCATCAATATCCTTGCCGGTTATTCCCGCGGCAACCGGGTGATGGAATGGGCCGGCTGGGGCAATATCAACCGGGAAAACATGAGCGGATTTCAAACCGCCGGTTTATTCAATGTGGTGGGCGGAACCGCGCGCGGCGTACAAAACGCGGGCTGGTTCAATTTTGCAGGAGGCAACCTCGCCGGCGCACAATTTGCCGGCATTTATAATCATGTGGCTGATACTATTCGGGGCGCTCAAATAACTGCCATTACCAATTACGCCGGCTTCGGCAGTGCCGGAACATTTCAGGCTGCCGGCATATTCAATTTGATGCCGCGCGGACAAGCGGCCACACAGCTGAGTGGAATTGCCAACCACGCCCGCCGTATTTCGGCTTTCCAGGGCGCCGGCATCATCAATACCGCCGATACCCTTCAGGGCTGCCAGTTGTCCGGCGTCATCAACCGCGCCGGCTACGCCAAAGGCACCCAGATCGGCCTGATCAATTTTGCCCGTGAGATCGATGGCGCTCAACTCGGCTTGATCAACCTTTCCCGGCGCGGCGGCTACATCGCGCTGGAAGCAAGCGCCAACGACGTATTTCTTGCCAATACTTCGTTTAAATCGGGCGTATCCGGGCTTTATACCATTTTCACGGCCAGTATCGATCCGGAAAGCCCGGAAAATAATCGCTTTTGGGCTTACGGTATCGGACTGGGCTCCCGCGCCCGGCTCAGCCGCTGGAGCAGCCTGACGTTCGATCTGATCAGCCGGCACGTGAGTGAAGGTAATCACGACAACCGATGGCAGGAGTGGGTTCAACTGGCAGTAGCGTTCGATATCAACTTTGGTAAACACTTCTCCATCATGGGCGGCCCCACCGGCAACCTGTTCGTAGCAGATCCGGCTGTTTCGGAAACAGGCAGTGTACGGGATAGGGTAGTGGGGCGCGACTGGCTGGGCCCGGACGATAACGCGGACGGGAAATTGTCGGCCTGGACAGGCTGGACGGCGGGAGTGCGGGTGCGTTTTTAAAGATTGACTACCGCGCAACCGGTTCACAAACCATGATGCGCGGCAACCGCGGCTCGTTTTGCAGGTAGCGACAGTTCCAGGAAGGCCCCATTTTCGTCATTTCCAGCATGAATGCCCGGGCATAGCTGGAGGAAACATAAAACGTCTGCCGCCTTTGCAGGTATGATCCGATGGAATCAAGAGGGACGAATACTTGTTTTTTATGCCGGAGATATACCGGCATATCGTGCTCCTCCGAACTTTCCAGGATCAGCACCTTATCCGTGCCGAATTTTTTCCGGAACAGATCGTATTCGGTATTCGGGTCGAAATAATGCTGGTAATAATTATGGTTGAGACCCGGATAATAATGGTCAGCCTGATCCATGCCGTTTCGCAAAAATTGCCGAACCTGGTAGACGCCGTAGCCGTATGCGAAGGCACTGTACACCAACAGTGCCCCGTAGGCTATCGCCTGGCGTGAGGCCGGCATTTTTTCAAAAGCGTGGTAAACCGTAGCGGTCAGTGTCAGCGTAAAAACCGGCAACAACACCAGGTATATCCGCTCCGGCGGCAGATCGCCCCGGAATGCAGAAAACAGAAAGGGCAGGAGCAGTACCGGCAGTAGCCAGGCAATTTGTTTGCGCGCCGCGCCGCCTTTTTGCCAGCCGAAATAAGCGCCCGCCAGTGCCACCGGCAACAGCAGCCAGCGCCCGCTGAAAAAATGTGACAATACCAGTCCGAACTTCCGGAAGTGTTCGCCCTGAAAAGAAGCCCCCGTTGCAAAATATTCGCTGCCCTGCATCTGCCCGATCACGGGTTGGTAGCATAAAAAAGCCAGCACTGCCCCGCCTATCAGGAAGCCGGCCAACGGCAACACGGGTTTAATCCCTTCCGTACGTGCTGATATCGCCTGTGCAAAAACAGCGCCTCCCACGGCTGCCACCAAAAAGTAAAGGTTGGAAGGCAAGGTGTACAACAATGCCGCCGAGGCCACTATAAGGCCGGCTTGTTGAAGCCTCGTCAATGGTTTGCCGGAAGCCCATTGCAACACCAGGGCCGAAATCGCCGCGGAAGCCGTCATGCTCAGCGCATAACCCCGCACTTGAAAAGCATAAGCCTGAAGCGTGACGCCCGACAATATCAGTAGTATGGACAGCCAGCCAGCCGAGGGCCCGCCGACCTGTACGCCTGCCTGGAAAATCAGCCAAAGGGTAAACGCCGAAAACAGCAGCGGCAGCAGGCGTATGCGCCAGGGATGATCAAGCAATTCGCCCAGGTTGTTTACAAACGTAAGTTTGATCCACAGCCAGTGGAAGATATTGGCCAGGATGTGGTTGTTCGGCACGTGGTAA
This sequence comes from uncultured Bacteroidota bacterium, assembly GCA_937926185.1. GTDB lineage: Bacteria > Bacteroidota > Bacteroidia > Chitinophagales > Saprospiraceae > M3007. Next base: position 5,155 of record CALEYM010000212.1, read on the forward strand.
TCGGTGACGATCGTACCGATACCTTTGAAGACAAACTGCTGAAGGGTGTAGATTTCGTCATTCCAAAGGGCCTCACCCGCGTGGAAAAAGACGGCTGCCGCGGCCAAAAACAGGCCGGAGAGCGCGGAAATACGTTGAAGGGCGGGCGTCATGGAGACCAAAGGTTCCACAAGAATAACGGATATTTATTTCTTTCTCTTAAAATATTCTGTGCCGTTAAAATGCTTGTAACCCAATCGGTTGGGCTCAAACTCAATTAAAGCCATCTGCCAGCCCGGCTCAACCGCCAGGCGATCAAATTGGGCGCCGAGTACTTCATTACCCCTGCTGTCGATCACGCCCCATTTGTCTTTGGGGTATAATGCGCCGGGATCAACAGCGGGGTTTTGGGTGTTTTTTGAGGTGATACATCCGGCAAGGATGAGCAGGCAGGAGAGTGTGATGAGGTGAATTTTCATGATATGACGGGTTAATATTTGCGAAACGAGCTGGTTCCACAAATATAACAGGATATCCTGTATCGCCAGTCTAAGCCCAAAAAATCACCCCACTTCCGCCCTTAACACTTCCAACGGGGGCTTCCGCACTACCTCCCGGCTGTTTGCCAGCCCGATGATGACGGTAATGACCGTAATGACGATAAATGTCGCTGCCAGCGGCATCCACTCCGGCTCGAAAGGGATTTTAAAGGCAAAACGCGCCAGCGCCCAGGCGCCTGCTACCGACAAGCCCACCCCGGCCAGGCAAGCCAGCGCGCCCAGCAGCAGGTATTCCAGTGAAATAATACGCAAAATAACCTTGCGCGAGGCGCCGAGGGTGCGCAACAGCACGCTCTCCCGGATACGGGCAAACTTGCCCTGATAAATGGAACTGAGCAGTACCAGCAGACCCGTGAGAATGCTGAACAGAGCCATGAAACGAATAACGAACGACACTTTTTGCAACACTTCGTCCACCGACTTCAGGATTTGCGTCAGGTCGATGGCCGAGATGTTCGGGTAACGCCGCACCAGTTCCGACTGAAAAGCAGCCGATTGTTCGGCGCTGTTCACGCGGGAAACCACGACGTGGAATTGCGGCGCCGCTTCCAGAACGCCGGCAGGAAACACGACGAGAAAATTGGTTTGTACCCGGTTAAAGTTTACTTTGCGTACGCTGCCGACTTCCGTTTCGAGTAAGGCGCCCTGCACATTGAATACGATTTTGGAGCCGATTTTTGCTTTCATAGACTCCTGAAGGTTGTCGGAAATGGATATTTTGACGGGTTGGCCGGGCTGGCGCACGCCCGTCCACCGGCCTTCCACCAGCTCTTCCGAATCGATCAGGGAATCGCGGAAGGTGACGCGGTATTCGCGATCCCATACCCAGCGCCGGCGACTGTTCAGTGTGTCGGCTTCATCCTGCGCTTTGGTCATGCCATCGATCGATTCGATGCGGGTAGTGACAATAGGCACCTGTTGAATAACGGGCATATCGTGGGCGCGTACCATTCCGGCCACGCTGTCTTTCTGGGGAGTCTGGATATCGAACAGGATCATATTGGGCTGGTTGCCGCTGCCGGAAAATTCCACCTGTTTCAACAGCAGGTTTTGTACCAGAAACAGGGTAGAAAGCAGCATGGTGCCCAATCCGATGGTCACCACCAGCAAAACGGTCTGGTTTTCCGGGCGGAACAGGTTGGCGATGCCCTGCCGCCACACGTACGACCATTTTTTTGGGAAAAAACGGCGCAACAAAAACATCATCAACCGCGCCACTCCATACAGCAGCAGGAATGCCGCCGCGATGCCGCCGATAAAAAACAAGGTTTCCTGCCAGTCGCGGATCAGCCACCAGGTGAAGCCGAATACGGCCAGGGCAATCAGGCCGGAAACGCCCCAGCGCAGCCAGGGGTTTCCGCTTTCCTGTTCGCCGTATGAGGCGCGCAGGGTGCGCAGGGGGGATGTTTGCAAAATTCCAGATAACGGAAGCAGGGCAAACAATATGGCCACGGAAACGCCCAGCAACACGCCCTGCAAAGCGGATGCCGCCGAGAAGTCGGTACTGACGTTCTCAATAGGCAGCAAGTCTTTGGTGATCCAGGGCAACAACTTTTGAATGAGCGAACCCAGCGTGGCGCCCAAAACGGCGCCCAAAAGACCAATGCCCGCCACCTGCGCCAGATACACGTAAAACGCCTTTCGTCCGCTGGCGCCCAGGCAACGCAGGATGGCCACGGTGGGCAATTTGTCCTTAATGTAAATATGTACCGCGCCGGCCACTCCAATACAACCCAACAGCAGCGCCACGAACCCGACGAGGTTGAGAAAAGTGGAAAAATTGCCGAAGGCGTTGCCGATACTTTGCTTGTTGGTGGCCACGGTTTCCCAGTCGAGATTGGCCTGCTCCAGCGGTTTTTCCAGGCGGTTGACCAGGGTATCCAGGTCGCGGGTGGCCGGTATCCTGAAATAATACTGATACCAGATCCGGCTGCCTTTTTGCACCAGGCCCGTCGAATCGAGCCACTGAAAGGGAATAAAAGCAATGGGCGCAATGGCCGAGCCGATGCCCGCCCGCCCGGGTCGGGAGAGCAGATCGCCTTCAATAGCGAACGATTGTGTGCCGATTTGCACCGTATCGCCCGGCTGTACGCCGAATTGCAACATCAGGCCGTGCTCCACGAGGGCGGCCTTTTTTCCGCCGTTCTGGTAAGTTTGCCAGGCTTTCTCCGGAATACTTTTCCAGGTTCCGAAAAACGGATAGCCCGGATCGGCGGCGCGCACGTTGGTGAGGCGGGTGCCCCGGCTTTTAGGGAAATAAGCCATGTTGAAAGTGTTGAACACCCTTGCGCGTTGGACGCCCGGAACGGCCATTACCCGTTGCATCAATGAATCGGGCATGGGGTGATTGCCCTGAATGAGCAGGTCGGCGCCGAGCAGACTCTTGGCTTCCCGGTCGATATCGGCGGTCAGATTGACGCTGAAGGAACGAACGGCTGTAAGCGCCGCGATGCCGGCCACTATAGCGGAAATAAACAGCAGCAGGCGGGCGCGGTTGCGGCGGCTGTCGCGCCAGGCCATTTTCAGGATGAAAGACATTTCAGTGTGCGGTTGGCAATGTTCAGTTGGCAGGCAGGGGTGGCAAGCCGCTAAATAACACCGCTTTCGCTTCGGCGTTCAGATTTAGCCGGCCTTTTTCGATAGAATGGCCGCGTTTAGAGACGAAGAGTATCCGTTTGCGTATTTCATTTCCGGCTCACCTATTTTTCTTCAAGGCCTGGTCTACCAGATAGTAACTGGCCTCATCGAAACAAACGAGGATGACTTTGTCTATATAACCCGTTTCCTGTAAAAAAGAATGCACTGTATCGATCGCAATAGTTGCCGCTATTGAAAGGGGGAAACGGTATACCCCCGTGCTGATATTCGGGAAAGCGATGGTTTTGCAGCCGTTTTCGACGGCCAGCCGCATGGAATTGCGGTAACAATCGGCCAGCAGTTGCGCTTCATTTTTCGTGCCGCCATGCCAGATGGGACCCACGGTGTGTATGACAAACCGGGCGGGCAGATTGCCCGCTGTCGTAATAACAGCCTGTCCGGTTTTGCAGCCGCCCTGCCGGGCCACTATGGCTTTGCACTCCTCCAGAATAGCCTGCCCTCCGGCGCGGTGGATGGCCCCGTCGACGCCGCCGCCGCCCATCAGGGAGGAGTTGGCGGCGTTTACAATGGCGTCGGCGTGCACTTTGGTGATGTCGCCGAGGTGGAGTTCGATTCTCTGTGCGATGTTCATGGAGATTTTGAAAAATTAAAGCGCCCCAAAAGTCTGTAAATAGTTACGTAAATTGTACCAATAAATCACCGGTTTTGAAGAGAACATCTTCTGGTTTTCCGGGTGGCAAATACTACCTTTGCGCCCGCTCAAACAAGCCCTTCAAATATTAGCCCTCTAACCCTCCAACCAGAAACCTTCTAACCAGCAACCAACGTTTTTTATGCAAAAAGAATTTCTCCGCAAACTCGGCCTGAAAACCAAAAACCCTGGCACCTGGACCGGCCAGGAATCCCTTGGCGGCAGTGTTCGCAGCCTGCACAGCCATTCACCTGTCGATGGCGAAGAAATCGGCGCGGTTACTATTACCACCCGCGAACAATACGAAAAAGTCATCGCCCGCGCGCAGGAAGCATTCCTGGCGTGGCGTGAAATGCCGGCGCCCAAACGCGGCGAAATCGTGCGCCAATACGGCGATATTCTGCGTCAGTACAAAGATCCACTGGGGCGTTTGGTGAGCTATGAAATGGGGAAAAGTCTTCAGGAAGGCTGGGGCGAGGTACAGGAGATGATCGACATCTGCGATTTTGCCGTGGGGCTGTCGCGGCAGCTCTATGGTCTTAGTATGCACAGTGAACGGCCGGGGCACCGGATGTACGAACAATGGCATCCGTTGGGGATTGTGGGCATCGTTTCGGCTTTTAACTTCCCGGTGGCTGTCTGGTCGTGGAATGCCATGATCGCTTTCGTTTGCGGCGACGTATGCGTTTGGAAGCCCTCTGAAAAAGTACCGCTTTGCGCCATTGC
>CALEYM010000213.1 GCA_937926185.1 uncultured Bacteroidota bacterium
AGCCTCATGCTTCGGCTGATGACACCTCTTCGCGGCGCCACATTAGAAATTGCTGTATCCGAACCCGTTAAACCCGCAACCCGTTAACCCGCTAACCCGTTAACCCGTTAAATCTCCTTCAATGTTCATGCCCGATGATCTGCCGCTGATCCGGAATGGTGACCGTCACCTCGGCGTCCTCTTCCAGGATGATACACTGGCAGCCCAGCCTGCTCTCCAGCCGCGGATTGATGGCGCGATCGATAAAATCCTCTTCCTTGTCGGAGATTTCTTCCAGGAATTCCTCCCCTTTCTCAATGTACACGTGGCAGGTGGAACAGGCGCATACGCCGCCGCAGTTGTGGTTCAGGTGCACGTCGTAGTCCTCCGTGATTTCGAGGATGGACATGTCCAGAAAATTGCCCGTCACGGTTTTGGGCGGGATGGATTTATCTTCAAATTGAAAATGTATGGTAGCCATGGTGGAATGTGGTCAATGTGGTCAATGTGCTCAATGCTTGCCCATGCTGAAATCTTGGCGACGTGAGGTATAAAACCGCGCAAAGGTAGAATTTGTCCAAATAACAAATAATTTCACGAAGGGTTTTCCACCGGCAGCAGAAAGCCGGCATAAATGTTAACACAGCGCCCTGATCTTGCCTTTTTTGGCGCTGCCGGGTATCTTTGTAAAATTGTCAGGTCGCCAAAACATCGCTGAAATGCCAAACCAATGCAAAACCCGCCAGGAAATTGCCGACGAGTATGGCGTTAGCCGGAATACCTTGTCGAGAATGTTGAAACGTTTATACATCAATAAAATCAATCAGAATATGAAATACCTCGGATTTTTTCTCCTATTGATCGTAAGCACTTTCTATTCCTGCAAAACCACGATGTACGACTCAATGCCCGGGCGCATCAATATCGAAAATCCTTCGGGCGCGTTCAGCCTGTCCGATGTATTTCGGATAGAAGGCTTTACACGGCTGCGCACCGGCGACACGCAGGGTACAGACCGGTTTCGGGAGGCAAGCAAGATCATTTTTAAAGACGACCGCGCCATTGTATTTGATAACGGGAGCGATTTTCAGAATATCTGGGTTTTCGACCAAAAAACCGGTTCGAATATGTTAAGGTTTGAACATCCGTTCCGCTCCAGAGAAATGGGGGATATAGACATTGACCATAGTGGCGGTTTGTGCGCGCTGGTCGCGGGAAAGCGGTCTTTTTATAACTATACCCCCGACGGTTCGCTGCAATCCACCTTGCCCAACGGCGTGATCGGCGACGGACTGGCGTGCCTGCCGGGCGGTGGATATTTGGTGTATAACGAATACAGCGCAACCGATATATCGGGATACAACCAGCTGCTTTTTTATGATAACAAGGGAAATCTGCTGAAACGTTTGTATCCCTATCCCGAAGCGCTCGACAATTACGGCAACGGACTTTCGGGCTTTGTATCAAAATCGGATAACAGCGTCTGGTTCTCGCCGCCGTTTTGCGACACGGTGTATGAAATAAAAAACTTTGACCTGATCCCAAAGTATACGTTTGATTTCGGCGCGGGCGCGGTACCGGAAGAAGCGCGGCGCCGCAAGATATCCGGCTGGGACGTGCATGAAAACGCCTATCTGACGGAAACCTTCATCAAAACCGGCCACTATCTCGTTTTCGATTATTTTAAAGACCACAAGATGAATATCGGCTTTTTCGATGAAAAAAGCGGAAAGTTTTATAAGTTCAGCGATGCCTCCAATGACTATCTGTCAGGACTGCTAAAGTATGGCCGGCTTTTTCCCAGGGACCAAAACTCATTTGCATTTTATTTGTCGGCGCCCCAGCTCAATAGTTTAATAGAAAAAAAGGCGACAGATATGGCCGGACTGGAGCAACATTATCCGGAATTGCATGACTTATTGAAAAATATTGACCCTTCGACGAATAAAGACCCCTTGCTGCTGTATCTGTCTTTTAAGTCAGGCTATGACAAACAATATAACAGGTAAAATAACTTCCAATAAAATAACCCACCCCGAAGTATCGGGGCAGGTTAAATCCACAAGGTCAGGCTCTTCATTTGCCTTTGATGGGATCTATGCTACAGGCAGGCTTCCCCTCGCGGAAGTATGATTTGAGATAAGCCGTCATGCGGGCCGAAGCCTTTCGCGGCAGCCATTTTGATTTACACAGACTGTACAGGTCCTGTTCGGCGGCTTTAATGGTCAGGGCAGCCCGGCGCAGGGCTTCATCGCCGGTGCCGTACGACATCAGGCAGCGATCCTGAATACTTTTCAGGCCGGTGTCTGAGTTAGGGGAGGCGTAAATCGCACCGACCATTCCGGCGAAATCGAAATCGTAAGGCGCCGGCACAATGCCTTCGGTTCCGTCCTGTTGCAACAAAACTACGTTGCGTTGGCTGCTTATGTCCCAGTCGGTGTTGCCGATGAGGTACTGGAAGCGGATCATCAGGGCCGTCTGATCCTGGTGGAGCAAAGCGGCCGGAATGTTCCACCGATCTACGGTTTGAGCCCGGAGGCGGGCCAACAGTTCTTCTTCGTGTTCGAGCAGCAGCGCATACGTCAGGCGTTCGGTATTGCCGTGATTGTCGCACAGGCGCAGGTTCACCAGCCGCGCGCGGTAACTCAGGGGAGTCAGCCGTTCGTACATCCGGTAGCAGATGTATTCGCCGAGCAGGGCTTCCACGCCTTTTTCATCGTTGGTAAAGGGCAGCACCAGTTTGACTTCGTTGAGGGTATCCAGCTGCGCTGCCAGGAGTTTCTTCTTGGAAAACTTGAGTTTGACCGGCGGCATTTCGCTTTTCATGCGGCGAAATTTGCCATAACAACGTACTTCCACGGGAAAATGCCTGCCACCCGCATCCGTCAGCACGGCTTTGCCGTATTCGTTCGTTCTGCGTTTTGCGAGCAGGGCCTGCAAGTCGAGCTGCAGGCAAAGCGTATCGCCTTCGCGCCGAGTCAGGTATTCAAAGATGGAAATCGGGGCTGCATTTTCATTTTGCGCCGGTAAAACGGCCGGAGCCATTAAAATCCCAATGCCTGCCCAAAACTTTAAAGCTTTCAAATTCGGTTTTCTCATAACTTTTGTACTGATTTGATTACAGCAACAAAAGTCGGATGCGTCAGCCGGCGGTATAAGCGCAGAAATGCGTGGTTTTAAAAACAGGTATTTCTACCTATACCCTGCCTTCAAAAACTAAACTGTTCCGGCTCCGGCTTCACCAGGTTGTGCTGAATGGCGTACACGACCAACCCGGCGGTGTTTCGGCAGCCGAGTTTGGACAGCAGGTTGTTGCGGTGGCCGTCGACAGTGCGGGTGCTGATGAACAGCTTTTCGGCGATTTCCGGCGTGGTGTACTGGGCGCAGATGAGTTCGAGAATCTCCTTTTCCCGGCTGGTGATATTCGGGTCAAAACCGACCGGCTCTTTCGTGCTGAGCTTCCCGGTCAGGCTTTCCCGGATGACCTCCATCACCGCCTGGTTGTAGCAGAAACCCTTTTCCACCACCGACCGAATGGTTTCCACCACGCCGTCGGGGTGCGCGTTTTTTCCCAGATAACTGGCCGCGCCGATCTCGATCATGTTCAGGATAAAAGGTTTGTTGACGTGGGACGACAGCACGATGAAATGGATTGAAGGGAATTGCTCGCGGATGATCTTAGCCACCTCGATACCGCTCATGACGGGCATTTTCAGGTCGAGCAGCAGCACGTCGGGCAGATCGGGCGAGGTGTGGAGTTTGTTCAGCAGGTCCTGGCCGTTTTCGGCTTCGAGCACAATTTTGAGGTCGTCATAATCTTCCAGAATGAGCCGCATGCCGCGCCGGAAAAGGGCTTCGTCATCGGCCAGGGCGATTTGAATGGTTTGGTTGCTCATACGGAAATGATGAGTGATGATTGATGAGCGATGAGCGATGAGCGATGAGTGATGAGCGATGAGTGATGAGCGACAATTGGGATAGGAGGGGTTTGGGGCTCGTTATTTAAAAGGCGACGCTTGCCTGAAATCCATTTCCGGGGGAAGTGCGGATTTGCAGTTCGGCGTTGATCATTTTAGCCCGGCTTTCGAGGTTTTTAAGGCCCAGCCCTTTGCGTACAACGGTGTCGGGGTCGAAGCCGCGGCCGTTGTCGCTGTAAAGTAATTGTTTTTTACCACCCCGGCG
>CALEYM010000214.1 GCA_937926185.1 uncultured Bacteroidota bacterium
TTAGGATTAAAAACCGGTGTAGATTCCTAAAAATTGAGGATGTTTTTCAAAAAATCCCTCCTTTCGGGGTATATTGTTTACTATTTTTTTCTGCGAAAAAAATAGTAAACAATATACCCCGAAAGGAGGGATTACCACCTCAAAAATCCTCAAAAAACGCCCGCGCGTTCCTGCCCAGATTTCGTTTCATCGTCGTGGCGTCGTGGTAGTTGCCGTCGTATTCTTCGCCGGCGGCGCGTTTGTACAGGTCGCGTTCCCAGCGCGGGTTATTGATTTCGCCGCGGGCATTGGAGTGCAACAAGATGAAATCTTCGCCGGCCAGACTGGGGTTATAAAACAGGAACTTGACGTTTTTCTGTTTGGTTTTCGGGAAGTTGTAATACACCCAGACTTCATAAGGCGGCGCGCTGGGATCGTCTTCCACGTGTACCAGGTCGTCGGGCCGGCCATACCGCATAAAAACACGGCCGCGGTCGGTTTCGAAGCCCCGGCGAAAACCGCTGAAGAATTGTTTGTCAGCTGCCCCGGCTACCTCCATGTATTTCAGGTAGGCCAGTTCGGGATTGTTCGGGTCGGCTTTCACGAAGTGGCGGAAAAGGAAAAAGCGCATGGCCTTCAGGTCGGTACCCTTCAGGATACTTTTCAGGGCTTCGTTGTCGTCGCCGTCCATCAGCGGTGAAATGGCGCGCAGGCTGTAGCGCAGGTTTTCTTCGTTCAGTTCGGCCACGAATTGTTGTTCCACCACGGTTTCCGTGATTTCGGCCGGCTGAATTTCCAGGAAAGGATTGCTGCGCTGGAAATACGCCTTTCGTTTAGCCAGCAGTTCATTTTGGTTATTGCGCAACTCCACGCTGAGGGAATAGTTCCCGCTTTTCAATTTGGCGATGTCCATCGGAACCAACAGCGCGCTGATGGCCGCCGTCTTTTTTTGCTGGCTGCCAATGGAAACGAGGTTGGCGGCGCCATTCCCCAATTCTTCTTCGATAAAATAGCGCACGAGGTAAGCCTCCTCCTGCACCGATTTTTGCGCGTGATAGATTTCAGCGTAAAAGGCCAGCGCCGTGGACGCGCGGTCGTAAAAATTGAAAGGCAGCGGTTCGAGGAAGTAGCCGTTTTTGGAGAACGGATTGTCGGATTTGTCGGGTTTGTAGCTGCGCAGCAACAACAAATCGGACAGGTAAATGCCGGCGCCAAGGTCGATGTTCAGCGGCGCGCGAAACACCCGGTTGTTTTCCGGGTCGTGGATGTCCTGAAAGGATATTTCCAGCTGATAGGCGCCGGGTTTGACAAACAGCCGTTTCACGTCGAGCAAGGCCTGAGGGGCGCTTACCAGCGGGCTGTTCAGCCGGTATTTTTCAAAATTGACCACCGTTTCGCCGTCTTTTACCAGTATGATGGTTTCGACGCCGGCCTGCAGGTACAGGCTGTCCACCCGTTTAAAAGTGACCGAAGCAGCCGCTATTTCTATATTGATTTCCAGGTATGGTTTATCCGGGGTGGCATATACCACGCTGCTGACGCCTGCGTCGAGCGTTTTGCCTGAAAATGGCGTCAGGATTGCGATCAAAAAAACGGAAAGGATTGGGAAGTAGTTGTAGCGTTTCATGGACGGGTGCATTTTGTTTCCTTACAAATATCGGCGAAATATTTGTTTGGCCAGCAAATGTTGGACATAAAATAGGTCAAAACCCGGCATATAGCCGGTATCGTTGCACGGGAATACGTTTACGAGACTTGCAAAATTTTGGTGAACAACGTGCAAAAGCCGATAGCACTCAACTGTTTTTGAGATGTCGCTTGCTCCTGCCTCGCAGACGGCGCCTCAAAAACCGGCCATTCCCTGCAAAACGAGCATTGCTGCTCAAGGTTTTAAAACCGGCAATTCAACGCCCGAAGGATGCGCCGCGTCGCGCCATATTTTCACTTCCACAGGGATAAAATCGGCATCCCGGGCTTCGTAAATGTTGACGAACTGCTGCGGATTGCGGTCGGCCAGGGGGAACCAGCTGCTTTGCGCCTGCACCATGATTTTGTGTCCGGGCAGGAAAGTATGCGCTACGTCGGGCAGTTCAAATCTGACCGGGTAAATCTCCCCGCGTTTGAAGCCGGTGGGTTTTTCAAAACTGTCGCGGTACCGGCCGCGGAAGATTTCACCCCGCACCAGCATTTGATAGCCGCCAAGTGGTACGCCGTTTTCCTGTCCGCTCAGGGTGTCGGGGAACACATCGATCAGTTTGACCACAAAATCGGCGTCCAGCAGTTGGTCGGGGCCGGCAAGTCCGCGGTCGTCGAGGCTGACCCATAAATCGGCGATAACGGGCCCCGTGACGGTTACCGCTTCTTTCAAAACAGGCGTTTCGTACACCAGCACGTCGGGCCGGCGGGCGGCAAAACGCTGGTCGTCGGTCATGTACTCGTTGGTACGCCGCAAGTGTACATCTTCGGTGTACGGTACGGGTTTGGCCGGGTTGCTGGTGTACTGGTCGGCTTCTTCGATAGCCGGGCCGGGGTTTATGTCTTTGGGTGGCGCGCCATTTTGCCTGGCGTCGAGTCGGCCGCCGGCGCGGAAGCGAAATTTTTGTTTTTTTGCTGTTGGAGGCGGCCAGGATTCATAGCGGGTCCAGCGATTGCTGCCGGTTTCGAAAATCCAGGCGTCCGGCAGGTTCATCGGGCCTATATTTTTCAAATAATGTTCAAAAAACGGCGCCTCGATTTCCGTTTGGTAAAAACGGCTGGTTGGCGCGCCGAAAACAACGTTGCCCAGCCGTTCGCCGGCGCCGCGCGCCCAGCCACCGTGGCTCCAGGGGCCCATGACGATCCGGTTGCTTGCGGCGGGTGGGTTTTGTTTTTCAATGGCCTTATACACCTGCCATGCGCCAAAACAATCTTCGGCATCGAACAGGCCGCCGACCGTGAGCACGGCGGGACGGATATTTTTCAGGTGCGGACGCGGGTTACGAGCCTGCCACCAGGCATCCATGTCGGGGTGTTGCATCAGTTCGTTCCAGAATGGAATGCCGCCTTTCAGGTATTTGTGATTAAAATTGGGCAGCGCGCCGGCGTTCAGGTAAAAAGCATAGTTGTCCGGCGTTTTCCACTCGGAAAAACCCTGTGCGCGTTCAGTGGTCGGCTCGGGGCGCGGTTTGCCGAACCCGGAATAAAAGGAAAAGGCATCCATCAGCATAAAAGCGCCGTTGTGGTGAAAATCGTCGCCGATAAACCAGTCGGTGACCGGGGCCTGCGGCGACACGGCCGCGATGGCGGGGTGATTGGCCAGGATGGCCATGGTGGCATAAAAGCCGGGATAAGAAATGCCGTATACGCCGATCCGGCCATTATTGCCGGCAGCGTTTTTCAGCAGCCACTCGGCGGTGTCGAAGGTGTCGCTGGCCTCGTCGGTGTCTTTGGCCGTTTTTTTGGCGGGGTTAAAAGGACGAACGTCTACAAAATTGCCTTCGCTCATATAACGTCCGCGCACATCCTGGAATACGAAAATGTACCCGGCGCGGGCCAGGGTCATATTTTGAAAATTGGTTTTAAATGCATCCACACCGTAAGGCGAACAGGAATAAGGCGTACGGTTGAGCAGGATGGGATAGGTTCGGGAGCGGTCTTTCGGCGTATAAATGGCCGTAAACAAACGGACGCCGTCGCGCATGGGGATCATCACTTCCCGTTTGGTGAAATGGTCGCGGATAAAGGCTGAATCAAGCGCTTCGTTTTGGGCGGTTATTATCGAACAGGCAAAAAGCAGGAAGAGGGAGGACAGGATTTTTTTCATTTTTTCGATATTAAATCAACCAATTTTCAGGCCCTGAAGAACTTGGCCCGGCGGCGTAAATACCGCGCTACCGGCAAAGATTGTTCAACGTTTACGAAACTTTCAAAAGTTTCGTGAACGTATTTTTACAGTCCTCCGACGGACAACTTTGAAAGTTCATCGATAATTAACACAGGTGCTGCAACTATCTGAGCGGAAAGGGTGTCTCTATGCCCGACAACTACTTAAATTAATCTGTTATAGGCTATGAAAACGAAACTTCTTTTAACCCTTGCATTCGTGCTGGGGGTCTCCTACTACCATTGGGCGCAACAAGCGTCGCTATCGTCCAATCCCGAACCGGAATATCCTTATGTGGAGGTCATCGTCACCCAGGACAAGGTGTGGCTGATGCCCGACGAACAGCCCGTCTCCAATGTCCCGGTAAAAGTGGTAAATGCCTCAGGGGAAGTCATTTTGCAAAAAATTTTCTGCTCCGAGTCTAAAGAATGGTCGCTCGACGTGTCGGGCCTTCCCACGGGTAAATACAAAATCCAGGTGGGCGCCACCCAAACGGAATACCTGGAGAAGCAGGGAAAACGCAGGATGTTGTAGAAAAAGCCGTTCTTTCGCCCCGAACTTAACTATGCGATGTTTCCAGACATCTCCAACCGCATTTTCAACGAAGACTGTATTGCCGGCATGGCACAACATCTGCCGGACGCCTGCGTGGACCTGGTGATAACCGATCCGCCTTTCGGCATCGAGTTTCAGGCAAAACGCGGCAACTACAACCGAAAGGGCAACCGGGTATTGGATGGTTATAGCGAGGTAAAGGGCGGCGATTACCTGGAATTCACGCGCGCCTGGCTCAGCCAGGTTCGACGCGTATTGAAGCCGGAAGGAAGCCTGTATATTTTTTCCGGCTGGAATTATCTGAAAGAGCTCCTGATCGTGCTCGACGAGCAGCGCTTCACGCTTGTCAATCACCTGATCTGGAAATACCAGTTCGGGCTGGTGACGACAAGGAAGTTCGTCACCTCGCATTATCATATCCTTTTCGCCGGCATCGATGAGAAAAAACGCCGGTTCTATCCATATTCCCGTTTCGATAAGGACGAACGTTCCGATAACGGCGGCAGCGCGCATTACCGGGACAAAGAAGACGTGTGGAACATTCCCCGCGAATATTGGAACGGCGACGTAAAAACGCCCACCAAACTGCCCGCCGAAATTATCCGTAAAATTCTGGCGTACAGCAGTCAGCCCGGCGACCTCGTGCTCGATCCCTTCCTCGGTTCGGGGCAGGTTGCCGTGCTGAGCCAACTCGAAGGCCGGCGCTATCTCGGCTTTGAAATCGTGCCGGCATATTTTACATTCGCCCAACAGCGCCTTCAAAGCGGCGATTACCGGCTGAAAGCGGAAGAGTGATTCATTGTTGATTTGTTGATTTGAGGGCTCAGCGCATGGGCACTCAAATCAACAAATCAACAAATCAACTACTTCCGTACATTCACTTCCAGCTTTTTGGGCCGGTTGGCGATATCCCAGGCGGTATAAAAAGCCAGTTTTGCCCGTTTGGCAGCGGCGGCGCTGTCGATCTTATCGGGCGTGTCGCCTGGTTTGTGGTAGTCGGCGTGCGTGCCATTGAAATAAAAAATGACCGGGATGCCGCGTTCGGCGAAATTATAGTGGTCGCTGCGCTCATAAAAGCGGTTAGGGTCGTTCTTGTCGTTGTACTTGTAGTCGAGTTTCAATTGGGTGTATTCGCGGTTGGCGGTTTCGTTGATCTCGTGCATGTCGGTGCTCATGCGGTCGGAACCGATCACATAAATGTAATCGGGGTTGCCGGCGTGGAGATCATCCACCCGGCCGATCATGTCGATATTAATATCGGCCACGGTTGCTTCGAGGGGGAAAACGGGAAAGTCGACGTAAAATTTGGAACCCAGCAAGCCTTTTTCCTCGCCGCTGACCAGCATGCAAACCACGCTGCGTCTGGGCCCGATTCCTTTTTTCTTTGCCTCCACAAAAGCGCGGGCAATTTCGATCACCCCGGCCGTGCCCGAAGCATTATCGTCGGCGCCATGGTAGATCACATCGTCCACCTGGCCAAGATGATCGTAATGGGCGGTGATGAAAACGTACTCTTTTTTCAGCGTCTCGTCGGTGCCTTCGATGAACCCGATCACATTGGAGCCTTTCAGGTGTTTTACCTCCTTATCGAGGCGTACTTCGATGTCCGATTTCACTTTTACCGGCTTAAAGGCTTCTTTGTTGCGCAGATCGGCAAATTCCGCTTCGGCTTTTCCCGCTTTTTTACCCAGGATGGCGTCGGCGACTTTTTGCGAGATAAAAGCGTTGTTGATCATCTCTTTTTCGGCCTTATCGGCGCCGGGCGATTGCGGTTTCCAGCCCCAGGTCGATAATTTGCGCCGGTTCTCTTTGAGGTTTTCTTCAAAATTGGGATCCACGATAAAGACCATGACGGCGCCTTTTTGTTTGGCCAGTTGCACTTTCCGCCGCCAGTTCAGAGCCCAATCGGAACGAAACTCGGTGCCGGTTATGAGGGAATGACTTTTGGTGTCGAGCGGTTCGCCGTCGTAGAACAGCACCGCTTTACCCTTTACGTCCGTTTTGCCGTAGTCGTTGTATTTTGGGTCTTCAATACCGTATCCCACAAAAACCACTTCTTTAAATTTAAGCAAGGGTTGGTCGGGGTTTTCGGACGGGAAAACGTAAAAATCGCTTCGGTTTTTAAATTCCTGGCCGCCAACTTTAAGGCCGATGTCGGTCCAGGATTCGTTTTGCAGTTGAATAAACTGAAAATGGGTGCGGCGGTCGCCGACGGGTGGTAAGCCCAGGGCTTTAAATTGTTGGGCGATAAAATCGGCGGCCAGGCGTTGGCCCTCTTCGCCGGTTTCGCGCCCGGCCATAGTTTTGGAGGCGAGCGTATCGATGAGGAATTTCATTTCATCGGCAGTGATCGTTTCGCCGAAAGGCCTGGCGTCGGGCAACTGGTAATTGCGTTTGGGCGGCTTGGCGGTGTTGGTTCTGGATGTAGAGTCTCCGGCAGGCCCTGGCTGGGCGAAAAGGCAAAATGCCGGCAAAAGCAGCAGGAGGAGCGAAATACGGAATTTCATATACGAAGTAGTATTTTGTGCTTTACGATTGAAAGTTAAGGTCATGCGCAGGCGATTTTTTGAACGCGGCGTTCGTGGCGCCCGCCTTCGAAACCCGTGCCGAGGAAAATACGCACCATGGCCTGGGCGAGGATTTCCGGCACGAAACGCGCGGGCAGGGCAATGATGTTGGCGTCGTTGTGTTGCCGGGCCAGCATGGCGATCTCTTCTGTCCAGCACACGGCGCAACGGATACCCTGGTGTTTGTTGGCTGTGATGGCCACACCGTTTCCGCTGCCACAGATGAGTACGCCCTGGTCGGCCTGCCCGCTTTCCACGGCTTGGGCCACGGCGTGGGCGAAATCGGGGTAGTCGACGGAATCGCCGGAATGGGTGCCGTAGTCAAGCACCATGTGTCCCTGTTTTTGCAACATTTCCACCAGGCCGTCTTTGTAGGGGAAGCCCGCGTGATCGCAGCCAATAGCGATTTTCATATTTTGCAGTTAAAAGATGAAAAATTTCGGGTCGCAAAGATACTGCTTTGGAAGAAAGACGTCTTTGCTCATTTTTGCCTTTTGCCGAATAAAGTGTTTAAAGCAGTAAACGTACTTTTGAGCCCGCTTGTTTACCATATTCAGAACTTGCCTGTTTGCTGCATTTTTACGTTTTAAACTTATATCGCCGGATTCATGCGAAAATTCTTTTTGCTTTTCCTCATCCTTTACCCTGCCTTCCTTGCGCTTCATGCTCAAAACACCGGAAATGAAAATGCCTGGCGCGAAAAAGTCGCCCCCGAAATCCGGGCGGCCTTCGACCGCGGAGAAACCGCGGACCTGCTGCTGGTCTTTCGCGAAAAAGCGGATTTGAGCGGCGCCCGTTTCGTTCGCGGCAAAACAGCCAAAGCTCGATTCGTATATGACCGCCTGGTGGAAACGGCCTCGCGTTCGCAGGCCAACGCCATCCGCCTCCTGCGCGAGCGCCAGGCGAAACTCAACAGTTTTTTCCTGGTCAATGCCATTGCCGTGGCAGACGCCTCCCCGGACCTCATTCGCGCGCTGGCGGCACTGCCCGAGGTGGCTGCCCTGGCGCCCGACCCGGAAGTCACGCTCGAAATACCCCGCCAGGGACAAACCTTGGCGGCAGAGCGCGGCGCCGTGGAGTGGGGCGTTCAAAAAATAAACGCGCCTGCCGTTTGGGCTTTAGGTTATTCGGGCCAGGGCATTACCATCGGCGGCGCCGACACCGGCTACGAATGGGAGCATCCCGCACTGAAATCCCATTACCGGGGCTGGAACGCACAAAGCGGTGTGGCCAACCACCATTACAACTGGCACGACGCCATACATGAAATCAGCCCGCTCAGCGGCGACAGCATACCCGATCCCGCCAACAATCCCTGTGGCGTGAATGCGCCGGCGCCCTGCGACGATCACAACCACGGCACGCACACCATGGGCACCATGACCGGCGACGACGGCATGGGCAACCAGGTCGGAGTGGCGCCGGGCGCCCAATGGGTCGGCTGCCGCAACATGGAACGCGGCAACGGCAAAACCTCCGCGTATATCGAATGTTTCGAATGGTTCCTGGCGCCCACCGACCTGGACGGCAAAAACGCGGACGTTTCAAAGGCCCCGCAGGTGATCAATAACTCCTGGTATTGCTCGTATGAAGAAGGCTGCACCGACCTGGCGGTGATGGAACTGATGCGGGTGGCCGTATCCAACCTGAAAGCTTCCGGCGTTGTGGTGGTGGTGAGCAATGGCAATTCCGGCGGCTTCGGCTGCGGCAGCACGAGTGGCCCGCCGGCTTTTTTTGAAGAAAGTTTCAGCGTGGGCGCCACCGAAAGCAACGATACCATTACCGGTTTCAGCAGCCGCGGCCCGGTACTCATAGATAGCAGCATGCGCACCAAACCCAACGTGGCAGCGCCGGGCGCGGGCATCCGCTCGGCGGTGCGGAACGGCGGATACCAGCATTTTTGGGGCACCAGCATGGCCGGCCCCCACGTGGCCGGTTTGGTGGCGTTGGTGCTGTCGGCCCGGCCCGACCTGGCCGGCGAGGTCGACATCATCGAAACCCTGATCGAAGAAAGCGCCGTGCCGAAGTTCGATGCAAAAGATTGCTCGGATAACGGCGGGCAAAACTACCCGAACAACACCTACGGCTACGGCCGGGTAAACGCCCTGGCCGCTGTACAGAAGGCGCTGGAATTCAGCCCCGTATCCACCGATGAACCGGTTATGCCGGCAGTGAAGGTTTATCCGAACCCGGTCCCGGAGGAAGCGATCTTTGATATACGGTTCGTTTCCGGAAAAACCACCCTGGATATTTTCAGCGCCGACGGCAAACGGGTGTTCAATGAAACCTGGATGGCGGTGGACCGCCAACTGGTGCCCGTAACCCTTCAAAATTTGCCGGAAGGGGTATATTTCTGGAAACTGACAAGTGGAGCCGGAACCCAGACCGGTAAGTTAATCAAGCAATAAAACCTACGTTATTCGCTTTCTTTGCCCCCGATTCAAGTTTTTAAATTTGTAAATGGATGATACGCGGGAGGCATAAAAAAATTTTGAAAAAATTTTTTTATGCCTCCCGCGTATCATCCATTCTCCCCGCAACTTTTATGCACAAAATAGACATGCACACCCATATCCTGCCCGAGCGGCTGCCCGATTTTGCCGCCAAATTCGGGTATGGGGATTTTATACATCTCGAGCACCACCGTCCCGGTTTTGCCCGGATGATGAAGGGACAGACGTTTTTCCGGGAAATCGCCAGCAATTGCTGGGACCCCCAGGTGCGTATCGGCGAATACATGCGGTACAATACGCCGGTTCAGGTGGTGTGCACCATTCCGGTCATGTTTTCCTATTGGGCCAAACCGGCCGATTGCCTCGACCTGTCGCGTTTTTTAAACGACCACCTGGCAGGTATCGTGGAGGATTATCCCGAACACTATATTGCCCTTGGGACGATCCCGATGCAGGATACCGATTTGGCGATCAAGGAATTGCACCGGCTGCATGAACTGGGTTTTCCCGGCATTCAGATCGGCTCAAACGTCAATCAACTCAATCTGAGCGAAGCGCAATTTTTCCCCGTTTTCGAAGCCTGCCAGGCCTTAAACATGGCCGTTTTTATACATCCCTGGGAAATGATGGGCCAGGAAAAAATGGGTAAATACTGGTTGCCCTGGCTGGTGGGTATGCCCGCCGAAACCAGCCGCGCCGTTTGTTCGCTGCTGTTTGGCGGGGTAATGGAACGCTTGCCCGCGCTCCGCTTTTGTTTCGCCCATGCCGGCGGTTCTTTTTTGCCTACCATAGGGCGTATCCAGCATGGATTCGATTGCCGGCCCGACCTGGTGGCCGCGGACAATCCGGTGCCGCCACGACATTATTTGGGGAAGTTCTGGGTGGATTCGGCCACACACGACCCCCAGTTGTTGCGCTATATTCTCGACCTGGCCGGGGAAGATAAAGTATGCCTCGGCACCGATTACCCTTTCCCCCTCGGCGACCTGGAGATTGGTAAGTTTATCGGAGAAATGAATTTACCCGAGTCGACCGTAGAAAAGATCTTTTATAAAAACACCCTGGAGTGGCTCTACGGCTCGGCGGTGTAGCACTGTAATTTACATAGCAATTGCCGTGTATATTTGTTTTCTGCCGTAACCAGCCAATCGTAAATCGTAAATCGAAAATCGTAAATCATTAGATGCTCCTCCTGGGCCTTGACATCGGTTCCTCCTCCATCAAAGCGGCCTTAGCAGACGCTGCCACCGGCAAAACGCTGGGCGCCGTGCAAGCGCCGGAGCGGGAAATGGATATTTTGGCTCCTCATCCGGACTGGGCGGAACAAGACCCGGAAATATGGTGGCAGAATGCCTGCGCGGCTGTTCAAAAACTGCTGAAGCAAACCCAGACAGACCCGGCAACAGTAGCCGCCATCGGTATTTCCTATCAAATGCACGGCCTGGTAGCCCTGGATGAACGGGGGAAAGCCGTTCGGCCTTCGATCATTTGGTGCGACAGCCGGGCAGTAGGCATCGGCGATGCTGCCTTCCGGGCCCTCGGCGAGTCGTATTGTCTGGCCCATTTCCTGAATTCGCCTGGCAATTTTACCGCTTCCAAACTAAAATGGGTAAAAGAGCACGAACCGGAACGCTACGCCCAAATCCGCTACGTGATGCTCCCCGGCGATTATATTGCCTATCGTCTGACCGGCGAACCGGCAACCACCGTTTCCGGACTTTCTGAAGGTGTAATGTGGGATTTCAGCGCCGATAGTCTGGCTATTCCCTTGCTCCAACATTATGGCATTGAACCGGCCATGATTGCGCCGGTTGTACCGACCTTTGGCCGGCAGGGACAACTGACAAACGAAGCAGCCGCGGCGATTGGCCTGAAATCCGGCACGCCCGTCACCTACCGCGCCGGCGACCAGCCCAATAATGCGCTGGCGCTCAATGTTTTGAAACCCGGCGAAGTGGCCGCCACCGGCGGTACGTCGGGGGTGGTGTACGGCGTTGTGGACAAACTCGTGGCCGACCCGCAAAACCGGGTGAACAGTTTCGCGCACGTGAACCACCAGCCCGGCGCGCCCCGGATTGGCGTACTGCTTTGTATCAACGGTTCGGGCATTCAGTACAGTTGGATGCGAAAACAAGTAGCCGGCGATGCTCTCACTTACCCGGAAATGGAACAACTGGCCGCCGCGGCGCCGCCGGGCGCCGACGGTTTGTGTATCCTGCCTTTTGGAAACGGCGCCGAGCGGATGCTGGGCAACCGGACGCCGGGCGCTCAAATCGGCAACCTGCATTTCAACCGGCACGGCCGGGCGCACCTGTACCGGGCCGCGCTGGAAGGCATTGCCTTCTCGTTCGTTTATGGTATGCAGGTACTGCAGGAACTTGGGCTGGACGTATCCGTGATACGGGTCGGGAACGACAACTTGTTCCAATCCGCTATTTTCTCCCATACTATTGCCCAACTGATGAATTGCCGGATCGAAATGTTGCAAACCACGGGCGCCGTAGGTGCGGCCATCGCTTCCGGCGTCGGGATCGGTTTGTGGGCAGACGCGGGCGAGGGGCTTGGGGCGCTGAAACTGGAGCGGGTGTATGAGCCGGGTACGCCAGACGGGGCTTGCAGGGAAGCGTACGAACGGTGGGTTGATCTGCTCGGGAGGACGTTAGAGGTTGGTTATTCCTGAAAAACGGCAAAAAACGAGGATATTATGCGTTTTTGCGCGCTATTTTTCATTTTTACCATCCGCCGTTTTCATCCGCTTCGCCTGAATATAATATGGGTGATCAGGGTCGTTCAGGATGGCGCCCAAAGCAGCAATGAACAGTGCCCGCTGCCCTGCATCGGCAGAAAGCGCGCGATAACAAAGCAGTCGGTTCCACTCGCCTTCCTTTGCCCCGGCGGATGATTGGGCATACGCATTTTGCAACTTTTCAAATTCAGTTTCTGCCTCTAAAAAATGCTGCTGGTTAAACAGCGCGTGCGCGAGCAAGCGCAAGGCATCGCGGTTAGTACTATCAATTTTAAGGGCTGCCCGCGCCTTCTCTTCCGCTTGTTTCATCATGTCGTTTTTTTGAAAAAACGCGTCGCCTTCTTTCAGGAGTTGTTCTACCAGCGGTTCTTCACCCATGCGGATCATCCCGCCTAAATCTTTTGGTTTGGTGTAATACGCGATTGGGTCGGGCTGTTTTCCGGTGCTTTTTCCTGCTTCCTGAAGTTGCAGCCTCAATTGGGCGTTTTCGATGGAGAGGCTATCCATCTTTGCAGGGTCAGCCGAAGGGCGTTGTTTTAACTCGAACAACAGGCTGTCCCGTTGCCTGATTTCTGCTTCGAGTGCCGCGATCCTTTGTTTTTCCGCGCCGGATTTCCATATTTGGTAAAATGCAAAAGCTCCAACCAAAAACAAGAGCGCAGCGGCGGCCCGAAACCGGTTACGGTAGGGATAAGAAATCCTGTGTGGCTTCGGTTTCTTTTCAGGCTCTTCCTCCGCGACGTCCATATCCACACCTTCCAGCCACGCCAACACGTTTTGTTGCAGGCGCTGCTCCGACAAGTGCTCCCTGGCTCGCAGGGTAAGCCGATGGAGCTCAACCTGCTCTGCCAGCGCGGGGTCGGCGGCCACCTCTGCCTGGAAGGCCGCGGCTTCGGCGGTGGGCAGTTTGCCTTTCAGCCAAGCCTCTATCTTATCGGTGAGTTGTTCGTCAGCCATAGCAGTTGTTGTCTTCCAGGTATTTTCTGATATGCGTGTTTGCGATGAGGTATTCTTTGAACTTCACCTGACACTGCCACTTTTCCGTTTTGGCAACGCTTTCATTTTTAAAGCCCATTTCTTTCGTGATTTCTTTCATACTGTGCTTATCCTCAAACAATAGCAAGATTTTTTTGCAACGCTCGCCGATGCCGGCAAGGGCTTTTTCCAGGAGTTCGCGGCAGTCATTTTGGCGAAACCAGTTGCTCAAGGCTTCTTCTTCTCCTCCCGAGCGTAACCTGATTTCCTCGTCTCCCGAATCTTTTTTCTTTCGCTGATGCAGGACATGCCAAGCCGCGCGAATGGTAGCGCTGGTCAAATATGTTTTCAGCGAAGCTGTTGCCAAAAAATCGTAGCCGGCGGTGGTTTGTATCCGTTTGTCCACACTTATGCAGGCAATTGAAAAAGCCTCTCTCGCCTCGTACTCTTCGCACCCGGCTCTCCTGATGGCAGTGCCACAGCAGTAGCCGCCCCAATTTTTGGTGATGTGCCGCCAAATATCTTCACGCGCTCTGCCTCCCGAGCGAATGTCTTCCATGATTTGTTGATCGGTGTATTCCTCAAACATGGCTTGGGAAATTTGGAGCATTTTAAAAGACAAAAGGTAAACCGATTTGGGATGTTTTTTTTCTGTTTGCAAAAAACGAGATTTTTTTGAAGATAATTTTCATAAACGGTTTACCTCTACTGTCCGGCAAGCCTCTACGCTAACAAATGGCGCCTTTCAATTTTAAACCGTTAAAACTGATGAACAGGCTTGCGCAATGGTAT
>CALEYM010000215.1 GCA_937926185.1 uncultured Bacteroidota bacterium
GAAACACCTCATCTCTATCTATTGTGTATTTTTTTCCATGAACATGGCGCTGAGCGCGCAAAGCATTGAGCGCAATGTCCTCGCCACCGCCGGAGGCTTCGGCGAGCAAAACGGCGTCAGCGCCAGTTGGACGCTCGGCGAAGTCGCTACCGAAACGCTCGCCGACGGTACAATCATGCTCACCCAAGGTTTCCACCAGCCAGACAGCCTGGAACTCGTGCCCACCGTTGAATTACCCTACGGCGACCTGCTGCTGAAAGTATTCCCCAACCCGGCGCACGATGCCCTCATGGTGGAATTGCCCGAGTTGCCCACCGTCTCACTCTTCGCATTGCTGGCCGACGCCAGCGGGCGCTCTATCACGGAGCAAAAATTGAGCGGTTTGAGCGCCACATTCGACTTGAGTAAACTGCCCGCTGCCGTGTATTTCCTGTATTTCTCCGACGGTCAATCCTGGGTAAGAGCGGTGAAGGTGCTCAAAAAATGAGGCCCAGGCCGGCGCCTAAACCTCTGGTTGTTTGTACGCACTTATTATTCAATCAAAATCACCTACTAATGAACAAGATATTCCTCCTGGCAGCAACGCTCGTTTGCTGCGGCTTCTCCCTGCTCGAAGCCGAACTGAAAAAAGGTGCGGTACCCATCGCCCAGGTAGGCACGGTAGATGTATACGCCGTTGGTCCCGTCGAAGTGGGCGATCTGCTCACGACGAGCGCTGTGCCCGGCTACGCCATGGCTGCTAAAAATAAGAAAAAGCAAACGGGAGCCATTATAGGAAGTCAATGACTTTACTAAGAGCAGGCGAGAGGGGCACCGTAGAGATGCAGGTGGAGAAGCATTGACAAATCATCCTTCATTTTTCATCAAAAACAACTCATCATGAAAAACATAGCAATTTTTGTTTCGTCCCTGCTGGCGCTGTTGCCGCTGCCTTCGTTGAAAGCCCAGGTTCCGCAGGCGTTCAACTACCAGTCCGTACTCCGGGATGCCCAAGGCAGCCCGCTCGAAGATGCTGCTCTCAGCGTCCGGTTCCGCATCCTGAAAGGCTCGGCGACGGGGCCGGCTGTTTTTGAAGAAACCCACGCCGGCGCAGCGGCCGTACATGGTTTGGTCAACCTGCAAATCGGCACGGCAAACCCCGCCGGGTTCGATACCATTTCGTGGGTCGACGGACCGCTGTTTTTGGAGGTGGGGGTGGATTTGGAGAATGGGAGCGATTTTGAGGTGATAGGGGCGCAGCAGTTGGTGGCGGTGCCGTATGCTTTGCATTCAAGAAGCAGTTCAGATTGGCTGAATGTGGGAGATAGCGTTTTGTACAACCCGAACAGCAAAATAGGCATTGGCACTGCCAACCCGGTCAGCCCTTTGCATATCGCTGCCGGAGGTGGCATCAGCATTGTAGCATCAGTGGCACTGAATGAAATTACCTTTAAAAATGACCCACAGGGAAGCCCCGACCCTGCCGATATCGCTCACGAGGGCAATGGTTTTATTCGCTTCTCTACAGGCGGCAACGAGAGAATGAGGATCACAGACGGCGGAGGCATCAGGTTGCCGACTGCCGCGGGTGCTTACGAAATCACATTTGCAAACGACTCAAACGGCAACCCCGACCCAGCGGACATCGTCCACGAAGGAGCGGGAAATATTCGATTTTGGACAAACCAAGCCATGAGGATGCAAATCAATGCAAACGACGGCGTTAAGGTTTTTGGCTCAACTGAAACCCATTGCCTCACCATCAACGGCGGTTGTGACATCACTGAAAAAACCAACTCCACCCAAACTCTACTCCCCGGTGAAGTCATCGTCATAGATCCCGCCCGCCCCAACCATGTCTTACGGAGTGGCAAAGCTTACGACCGCATGACTATTGGCGTCATTAGCGGCGCCGGGGGTATCACCCAGGGCATGATGCTCTCGCAGGAAGGCATGCTCGACGGCGACGTGGCGTTTGCCATAGCCGGGCGGGTAAAAGTCAAAGTTACCGGCGAAGTGCAACCCGGCGACCTGCTCACCACCAGCGACGTGCCCGGCCATGCCATGGCGGCAAAGAGCCGCCGCAAGCGGGACGGGGCGGTCATCGGCAAGGCGCTGAGTGCGCCGGATGCGGAGGGGCTGGTGTTGATGCTGGTGATGAATAAATAAATCAACTCTTTCTAACAAAATTCGTGCAAAATGAATACAATTATAAAATCCGGTTTGGTAATGCTGTCCTTGCTTCATGCTTTTAATATTAAAAGTCAAGATGCAGACCAGGATAGTATAAATGATCAACTTGAGCAAAACCTCGCAGTCCGGTTCGCCCCGGAGTGGAGGTTTCATAAAAAAGTCATTGGTGATGGCAGCAATCAGAATCACACGGAACAGTATTATCCCTCCAGTATCGAGTGGTTTTACAATAAAGTAGTTGAGGTCACAGGTAATCCACCCCTTATGGGTACTGGAGGCTCATTTGGTCCCATTCCGAATATTAATCAGTTAGACCAAATGCATGTTCCTGGGACTAATATTCCAGCTTCCGACCCTTTTTGGGGAGGTTGCGAAAGTGGAAACTTGTGGATGTTCTACCCTGAAAAATTATCAGGCGACCCGGACGGTTTTCCTACCTACTTTCATTGTTACCCATTAGACAATGGCAGAGTGTCAATTGGGTATGGGTTATTTTACCCATTTGATTATAAGGGTAGTTATTGTGCAATCCCATCGCCTTTCGGGTGTATTTTGGAGGTTGAGGAAGGCAAACACAGAGGAGATTGGGAAGGCATCAACGTAGTGGTCACTGGAGTGAATGACTACAACGACCCAGCTTCATTTAGTACTGCTGCCATCGAGTATATTAAATATAGTGGACACGGTGCAAAGAAATTTATTCAAGCGGCCTCTCCCCGATTTCGAAGTGTTTGGGGAACGCACCCTAAGGTTTTCATTGCATGGGGTGCTCATGCCAATTATCCTGAGCCCGGAGAATGGCATAATTGGGTTCTTTCAGGCATAAAACCCAACTGGTATGATGACTTCTTTCATGGCAACGGACTGGTTGTGCAGAGTTGGCGCCCACAAAGACAATTAGTTAATATGGGAGAAAAAGATTACCCAATGGTTGGATGGCTAAACTATAAGGGGCGCTGGGGGCAAGATGACAATGGAGGCAATTCCAGCCCGCCGGGCCCGCCGTGCAAAAGTTTTTGGTCAGGAGATATTGATGGGTACGTAACGTGGGAGGAAGCTATGCAAAATTATGGCGGTGCTTGGGAAGGAAACGCAGAGATTGATTGCAGTCCTGAACTTGCCTCGCCATATAGCCCCGACCCTGCTTATGGAGCCAATACTTACGTGGATTGCCGGGTGACTTGCCCCGGCGAAAACCCTCCATTACCGACTGTCCTTTCCGGCGTTTATACCGTTCCAACAGGGGGAGTACTCGGTATATTTCCCTGTCATTATCCTGAAAATATAATAATCAATAAATCTATGACCTTAAAAGCAATAGAAGGAACTGTAGTTATTGGGCAATAATCGCCCCAGATGAAAAGGCCGAAAGCCCAAATATAAAATGTTTAGAATCATGAAAAATATTGTCGCACTCTATCTCTTTTTCTCTTTAATCCCTCTTCTGACCGCCCAAGCCGAGCCCCGCCCCTTGAAAACCTGCCAGATATCCAAATCGCCAAGGCAACAGCATGCCCCCGAGACGGCATTCTGCAACGACTGCATTTATTGGCAAAACGGCATCGTTCCTTACGAGTTCGATCCAAACGTGCAGGCTTGGCAACAGACTGCCATGCTCGATGCCATGGCGGTATGGGAATCGGTCGCCAACGTGGATTTTGTTCCCCGCAACGGGCAGTCCGACTACCTGAAAATCCGCGATGCAAACGAGAACAGCAGCCAGGTCGGAAAGCAGGGCGGCGGGCAAACTGTCAACATTTACAATTGGAACTATCCGATGGTTATGTGCCACGAACTGGCACATGCACTCGGTTTTTACCATGAACAATCCCGCCCGGACAGGGACAACTACGTGCGGATCAACCAGGGCAACATCTGCCCCGGACAGGAACACAACTTTGATATTGACGATACCGGCGTTACGCCAAACATTCCGTACGACTTTAATTCCATCATGCACTATGGCAAATTTGGCTTTGCGCGTTGCCAAAATCCCAATGAAAACTGCAACGACGGCTGCTCCAGTGGATATGTCGGCCCAACCATTGAAATCCTGCCGGCTTTTGATAATGGTCAAAACAACATCGGGCAAAGGATTCAATTGAGCCGTTCAGATTCTTTGATGATGTCGTTTGTTTACCCTTATGCGCATTACAGGTTCGTGAATGGGAGTTACCTTGGGACTTTTCCTTACGGGCAATATCTCTATGCCCCACTGCTACATTTTACGGTTTCATGGATGGACAGTTCCTATGTCCCCGAAATGGCAACAGTCTGGATCATGCCCGGAGAATACACGATCGCCGAGGGGACTTACACCAAACCGATGACCGTAAGAGCGCCGTTCGGCGGAGTCGTATTGAAGTAAATTGCAGTAGTTTTTTCAAAGCCAACTACCGTTAGTATCCGGTTCATTTTTATAGAAGTAGTTCATACCGACCGGCGAAGGGTGAAGCAGCGGACAATCCCGGAAAGTTGCTTTTCAGACGCTCGCTTCCCGGTTGTCCTTACAGGCAAGTATCGCACTTCGTCAACCCCTGTCCACATACCTGTAAGCCGCCTCATTATACCTATCCCCTACATTCGGAAACCTGTCCAGCACTGCCTGTAGTTGCTGCAGATCGTCGTCCGTCAACCGGATATCCGCGGCGGCGGCGTTTTCCCGCAGGTATTTCAACTTTTTGGTACCGGGAATGGGGATAATATGTTCGCCCTGTGCCAGCAGCCAGGCTAAGGATAATTGCGCGGCCGTGCAACCCTTTTCTTTTGCAATGGCGGCGATGCCGCGCGCGAGCTTCGTGTTGTTTTCCTGGTAGGTTTTCTGATAACGGGGCAGGGTCAGGCGGAAATCATTGGAAGGCAGTTCGTCGACGTTCAGCGTATCGGTCACCAGGCCCCGGGCCAGCGGACTGAACGCCACGAAAGTAATACCCAGTTCTTTGCACACCGGCAGGATTTCCTTTTCCACGCCGCGGGTGAGCAGGGAGTACTCGCTTTGCAGGGCGCTGACCGGATGCACGGCGTGCGCTTTCCGGATGGTGTTGGCCGAGGCTTCCGACAGGCCGAGAAAACGCACCTTGCCGGCTTGCACCAGTTCGGCCATGGCCCCCACCATTTCTTCCACCGGCACGTTCGGGTCGATGCGGTGTGCGTAGTACAGGTCGATCACGTCGGTTTTCAGGCGTTTCAGGCTGCGTTCCGCGGCCAGTTTCAGGTAAGCCGGCGAACAATCCAGTCCGCCGGGTTTGCCGTCGTCGAAGGCGCGAAAGCCGAATTTGGTGGCAATGAACACCTTGTCGCGTTTGGCGGGCAGGATGCGTCCGATCAGTTCCTCGTTTTTGCCGTTGGCGTATATATCGGCGGTATCCCAAAAGTTGATGCCCAGTTCGATGGCTTCTTCCAACACCTTCAGACCTTCGGCTTCATCCGGTACGCCATAGCCGTGGTTGATGACCATGCAGCCGAGGCCGATGGCGGAGAGGGGTACATTGGTGTTCGCGAGTGTGCGGTATTGCATGAGGAGGAGAGTGATTTTGCCGTAAATCTAAGCAAAATACACTCTCCCCGAAAGTTGTATATTACTTCGCTTGCCTGTTCAGACTGCCCACGTAGCCGCCGCCAATGGTCATGCGGATATAGAATCCCACATTTCCCGATCGGGAAAGATCGTTCACGGTTATATCGTCGTAACCCCATTCTTCGCGGTAGAGCCAGAAGTTGGCGCCGGTTTCCAGGCCCAGTTTAAGCCCGCCATTGCGTCCGATTACCCAGCGGTCGAGGGCTAATCCCAGTTCGCCGGCCAGGCCGCCATAGCCGAAATCTTTTTCAGAATAGGCATGCACGCCAGGGCCTTGCTCAGGGCCATTGAAATACCAATCGTCGTCGGAGCGGTTGACGAAATGTACGCCGCTGCCGCCGCCGCCGATACCGCCGAATACGTATCCGAACCCGCCGGGATTGGCAAACAACATGGCGCCCATTTCGAGGAATCCCATGCCGGAAACCAGTTCTACTTTACCGCGTGGAGTGGAATGGCGGCCGAAAGCCGTGCCGTAGCCCTTGCCACCTATCAGAAAACGGTCGAAAACGAAAAAACCGGCGCCGCCGCCGCTGATACCGCCGTTGGAGAGTCTCAGATCGGCGCCCAGGCGTTCGGGGAGTTTCAGGTCGTCGCTAACCCTCGACCAGTCTTCCCAGCCGTAACCGACCGACAAATGGCCGAAGCCGCCAATTCTTGATTGCGCAAAAGCGAAAGCCGCCCATGTTATACACATCAGGAAAATGATCAACTTTTTCATAAGTAGGAATTTTGATGAAAAAAGCCTTGAAAATCAAGGCGTCAAAATTCGCCTTCTTCCCCGAAAGCCGGAATGACCTGGGTTAATCTTGCAGGCGATTTTGATCAGCAAATCAACCTATTTCGCTGCCACGTTCATGGCGCGTTCCAATCCGATGGTGGCAAACGCTTTGATGGTTTCGGCTACTTTTTCCAATAAAAGGGGCAATTCGGCCGCTTCGTCGGCGGTCCATTTGCCAAGCACATAGTTGACCTGCCGGCCTTTGGCGAAATTGTCGCCGATGCCGATGCGCAGGCGCGGATAGGCGTCGGTACCGAGTATTTCCTGCACGCTTTTCAAGCCGTTGTGACCGCCGTCGGAGCCCTTGGCGCGCAGGCGTTGTTTGCCGAACACGAGGTTGAGGTCGTCGCATACGACGAGGCTGTTTTCCAGCGGGATTTTTTCTTTTTGCAACCAGTAACGCAGGGCTTTTCCGCTGAGGTTCATGTAAGTATTGGGCTTCAGGAGCACCAGGGTGCGACCTTTGAATTTTACTTCGGCCAGTTCGCCGTGGTGGTCGTCGTGCCAGGCGCCTTCCAGTTGTTTACATAGAAAATCAACCACCGCGAAGCCGATGTTGTGGCGGGTGTCGCGGTATTCGGCGCCGATGTTGCCCAGACCGGTGATCAGATATTTCATGGCGGCAAAAGTACGATTCGTTGATTTGTTGATTTGTTGATTTGTTGATTTGTTGATTTGAAGGCGTTGCGCTTGGTGGAGCGGCCAAGAGCTGGGCCTTCAAATCAACAAATCAACAAATTTTTCATTTCAACATGAACGCAATGGCGCACCCTCCGCCGGCTGCCAGTTGCAAATCCAGCACATCGCCCTTGCGAACAATACGTTTGCTGATACTGACGGGATAAGGATTGTCTTTCCAATGCGCGCCGGGGCCGTCGGCGTAGATCGTGGCTTCGTACGTTTTGCCGGCAGGCAAAAAGTCGAGTTTCACGGTAAAGTTCCGCGCGTTTTCGTCGGTGATACTGCCGAGAAACCAGTTTTGGGCGCCTTTTTGCCGGCGGGCGATGGTGATATGATCTCCCACGGCGGCGTTCAGGATGCGGGTGTCGTCCCAGTCGACCGGCACGTCGCGGATGAACTGGAACACATCGAGTCGTTTTTCATAGTTCTCCGGCAGGTCGGCGGCCATTTGCAGGGGGCTGTACAACGTGACATACAGGGCCAGTTGTTTGGCCACGGTGGTATGCACCACTTCCGTTTTTTTAGGATCGTAAGCGCTCATGCGGGTTTCAAAAATACCGGGCGTGTAATCCATCGGCCCGCCGAGGATGCGGGTGAAGGGCAGGATGCACTCATGTTCGGGCGGATTGCCGCTGCTCCAGGCGTTGAATTCCTGGCCCCGGGCGGCTTCGCTGGCCAGCCAGTTGGGCCAGGTGCGGTGCCAGCCGCTGGGCCGCACTGGCTCGTGCATGTCCACCATGATGCGGTTTTTTGCAGTGCGTTCGGCCACGCGCAGGTAGTGGTTGTTCATCCACTGGCCGTCGTGCCATTCGCCGCGGGGGATGATCTTGCCCACGTAGCCGGTTTTTACGGAATTTTGGTTGTATTTGTTCATAAAAGCGTAGGCGGCGTCCATCTGGCGTTCGTAGCTGGTCACAGCGCCCGAGGTTTCGTGGTGGGCAATGATGCGCACGCCTTTTTCACGGGCGTAGCGGCTCAGCTCTTCGATGTCGAAATCGGGATAGGGTTTGGCGAAATCGAACACTTCGTCTTTCCATTTACCGAACCAGTCTTTCCAGCCCACGTTCCAGCCTTCCACCAATACGCCGTCGAAACCGTATTTGGCGGCAAAGTCGATGTAGCGTTTCACGTTGCCGGTATTGGCGCCGTGCCGGCCTTTCACCTCGCGACCGGTGGCGGCCATCATGTCCTGGGTGGCTTCCATATCCCAGGTAGCCAGGCCCACGTGCATTTCCCACCATACGCCCACGTATTTCTGCGGTTTGATCCACGACACGTCTTCGATCTTGCAGGGTTCGTTGAGATTGAGGATGAGTTTTGATTCGAGGATACCGGCAGCGTCTTTACTGAGCAAAACGGCCCGCCAGGGCGAATGGAAAGGCGCCGTGTTGATGGATTTCACCGTCGAATCGGCAGAGGGGATGAGGAAAGCTTTGAATTTCAGGTTTTTAACGTCGGTTTCCAGGTGCAGGGCGCCGAAATCGGCCAGGGCGGCTTCCGCGATGCTCAGGTGCATGCCGGAGGCTGTTTTCATGGTGATGGGCGTCTGCACGTTTTTTATTTTCACGATGTGCTGCGTGGCGATGGCGTATTCGCGGTTGTAGCGTTCGTTGTCTATCTGGCTGATCGGACAGGTCGTGTATACGTGTTCGTTGGAGTCGTAGTCGCCGGGAATCCACCAGGCGATGTGGTCGGCGGTCATCTGGAACTCCGTGAGTTCGTCGGTGATGCTGACGTTTTTCAGGGCGTCCTGTTGGGGAAATTCGTAGCGGAAGCCGGCGCCTTCGTCGTAGGCGCGGAAACGGATGATCATGCGGCGCCCGGCTTCGTCCTGAAGAGCGTATTCGAGTTCGTTGTAATGATCGCGGATTTGGGCGACTTCACCCCACACGGGTTTCCAGGTTTGGTCGTAGTTAGCCGTTTTGGCGCTTTGCAAGGTAAAGCCGTCGCGCAGGTCGAAGTTTTTGGTCATAAACCCTAATCGCGACCAGTCCACGGCAATTTTGCCCCGGTAAGCGATCTTGTAAAACGGTTCGCCGGTTTTATTCAGGCCGATGGTGATAGCGGTTTGTTTGCCTGGTGAGGAGAGGGTGCGAAGGGTTTTTTGGGCCGAAAGGATAGAGAAGGGGGCAACTATAAAGAGCAGGAAAAGGGAAATGTATTTTTTCATAAAGCCATATATTAAACATGATGCGCCGGCAAAACTACAAAAGCCCCGGAAGGCAAAAAAGCCGGTTGCGAAACCTGTCTGATTCAACCTTCTGCTCCAGCAGTTTGCCGCAAATACCAGGGCAAAAAGAAAAAAGCGCCCTGGAAAACCCAGAAGCGCTTTGTCAGGTGCGGGAAGCGAGACTCGAACTCGCATGACCTTGCAGTCACTGGTGTTTGAGACCAGCGCGTCTACCATTCCGCCATTCCCGCGCGGGGCGCAAATGTAGAGAGATTTTCACGAATGCGCAAGAGGTATCTTTTTTTCAAAAAATATTCCAGCACGGCCCGCAGGTCGGCTTCCGGATTGGGGCTATTGGGGTAAGATTCCAGTATGGGCCGGATACCTTCGTACAGGTCGTTTTCGAGGGCTTCCGCGGCGCCGAGCGCAGCGGCGTACCGTTCCGGGTCGAAGTCGAACTCCAGTTCCATCAGGGACTCGTTGATGTCCATCATTTGCATCAGGAAGTCCCGGGGCACGGTGTGTTTGTCCTCTTCCCCGGCGGTGAGCAAGCCGTTGATGCCGAGGATATACCGCATGCGCCGGTCGGGGTCGGAGAGGGTTTGGTATGCTTCGTTGTTGAGGGTGGATAGTTCCAGCATTTCGGCCTGTTTTTTCTCATCGGCCAGCGTATGAAAATCCGGGTGGTATTTTTTGCTGTTTTGGTAAAAAATACGGCGCAGGGCGGGTTCGTCCACCTGAAAAGAAAGGGGGATGTCGTAAAATTCGAAGTAGGTCGTTCCGTTTAAAATAGCCCGTGAAACACGTGCCGCCAGAGGTCCAGGCCCAGTGCGAACACCATGAGGCCCAGCAGCAGGAAGAACCCGACGGTTACCGCTTTTTCCATCACTTTGTCGCTCACTTTACGTCCGGTGATCACTTCCCAGATCAGGAACATGACGTAACCGCCGTCGAGAGCCGGGATGGGCAGCAGGTTCATAAACGCGAGCAGGATGCTGAGCGAGGCGGTTATGGTCCAGAAGCGCTCCCAGTCCCAGTGCGTACCGTACATTTTTCCGATGCTGATGACGCTGCCGAGGTTGTCTTTTACCGAAATTTTGCCGGCGAACATTTGGCCGAAGGCTTTTCTTTGATTGTCGAGGAATTCAAGTCCCATGGTCACGCCGGCCGGCATGGCGCGGGCGAAGCTATAGTACTCCCGTTCGATTTTGTACATGCCTTCCACCCGCGGGGCAACGCCGATGGTGCCCTCGGAAGAAATGTTGACCTTTAGCCGGACGGTATCGCCGCCACGGAGGACCGTCAGCTCGGCTGCCTTGTCCTTGTTTTGTTTGGCCATCGGCGAAAACTGGTCGTAAAATGGGATGGCCTGGCCGTTGAAGGCAATGACCTGGTCGCCTTTTCGCAGGCCCGATTTTTCTGCCGGTTTGCCGGGCAGCAGGCTGTCGATGTAAAACAGGATACGCGGCGACATGAGGTTCGATTTGGCCACTTTTCTGCCCGTTAGCTGGGTGGCGGCGTCTTCGGGCAGGTTAATGACCTGCTGTTGCCCGTCGCGGACGACGGTCACCGTGCGCGCTTCGTTCAGCGCCACGCCCTCGATGTAAGCGCCGGGGTCAACGCGGTCGATGGTTTTATCCCCGATTTTTACGATCACGTCGCCGTGGCGCAGGCCTTGCTGGATCAGGACGGAATCCACCGCCAGACCGTATTTCAGTTCGGAATTAGGGATGTATTGGCGGCCGTAAAGCCACAGGATCATGCCGAAGATCAGGAATCCCAGCAGAAAATTGACCGTGACGCCGCCAATCATGATGATCAGCCGTTGCCAGGCGGGTTTGGAGCGGAATTCCCAGGGTTGGGGCGGTTGTTTGAGCGCCTCGGTATCGAGGCTTTCATCCACCATGCCCGATATTTTCACGTAACCGCCCAGGGGCAACCATCCGATGCCATATTCCGTTTCGCCTTTTTGGGTTTTCCACAAAGAGTTGAACGGGGCAAAATCGAAAAACAGGTAAAACTTTTCCACGCGGGTTTTGAACCAGCGGGCGGGGAAAAAATGCCCCATTTCGTGCAAAACAATGAGCAGGGAGAGGCTGAGTAAGAATTGACTGACCGTTACGATAGTATCCATTAATAAAAATAACTTGGCTTATTGGCCTGTAAAACAAAAAAGAGCTTCCGAAGTTGGCGCAAAACTACGGAAGCCCCGGGGTATTTTAATGTGGTCAATGTGGTCAGGTACCAATTTCCCGGTACCTTTGGCTATTGGCCGGGTCTATTTTGGTCATGATCTGCTGCACCCGGTCTTTTTGGGCCTTGGCGCCCACTTTCCACATTTCGACCAGTTCGTCTTTTTTGGCGTTGGCAAACATCTGCACGATCATGGAATTGAAATAGGCGGTATTTACCTTTTCAATTTCCTCCAGGGCTTGCAGGATGGCTACTTTCCCCAAGTTCGGGTCGGTGGAAAACATATCCAGGCCTTTGCGGTAGTAAGTGTACATGGCGGCCCGGTAGGGGCGTACGCGGGGGTTGAGCAGGTTTTCGATGATCCAGTAGCGGTTGCGGTTTTTGCCGCCGTCGGCCGGGCGCCAGCCGCTGAACCGGTTGGTGGAGGAGTTTTGGATATTGGTCACCAGTTGCAGAGCCGTCTGCAAATATTGCTCTCCGCCGTAAGCGGAGAAGGAGTCATAATCCATGGCCAGGATAATATAGGCGTAAAAGGCCAGTATAGCCGGCAAATTCTGGTTGTCGGTAGCGTCGGGCAGGAACTCGATAGGCTGAAATTGTTCGTACTGGAAGGTGATGTCTTTATCCAGGTGCGACAACAGGGGCGTTTCATAACCGCTGCCATACACCGGGCGGACGGCCTGCACGGCCAGTTCCGCTTCAAAAATATTGGCGTCCTGCTCGGATTTAATCGTCAGGATGAAGTTGCACTTAATGCGTTCGTCCTGCTCATACACGTCGTTCGTCCACTTGGTGGTATTGAGGAAGTCGCGCAGGGAAACTTCCAGTTGGTCGAACACCTTGCGGTCGGTACGTTGCAGGGTGGGCGTACTCACGCGCACCGTGCAGTTCAGTTCGCCGCCGCCCTGGGCGTAGGCCTGCAAAACGGTCAGCAACAGCAGAAAGAACAAGAATAAACGTTTCATAACACAATTTTGTCGGTGCAAAAGTATACGTTTTCCGGGGTTTGCGGGTAAGGCTTTGCGATAACAATGGGAACGCGGACAGCCTGGCCTGGAAAATGCTCTGACGCTTTATTTTGTCTGCCGGTTGCCCGGCAGGCGGTTACGTATCGGTACTTTTCAAATTTGAAAAGTGGGGGCTGCCGGCTAGTGCCGCTTGCCCATATCCACAATTTCCGCCACGATATCGCGGGCGACCCCGGTTTTGGATTTCAGTTCGAATGCGGTTTTCGAGCCGTCGCGGCGCAGAATGGCGATCTTGTTGGTATCGTGACCGAAACCGGCGCCGGCGTCGCGCAGGGAATTCAGGACGATAAAATCGAAGTTTTTCTTTTCCAGTTTGGCCAGCGCGTTGCCTTCTTCGTTGTTGGTTTCGAGGGCGAAACCTACCAGCAACTGGCCGGGGCGTTTTTGTCGCCCCAGTGTGGCAGCGATATCGATGGTTTTGGCCAGTTCAATCCGCATGTCCTCGTTTGTCTTTTTTATTTTGACATCCGAAAAAACGCTGGGCCGGTAATCGGCCACGGCGGCGGCGAGCACGGTGATGTCAGTTGTGGGGAAAAGCGGCGCGCAGGCCTCGTACATTTCCTGTGCCGACATAACCTGCAGTACGCGCATGTCCGGGCGTTTGGGTTGCGCGGTGGTCGGGCCGAGCACGAGGGTTACTTCGGCGCCTTGTTCGGCCAGGGTTTCGGCGATGGCGATACCCATTTTGCCGGTGGAATGGTTGCCGATGAAACGGACGGGGTCGAGCGGTTCGAAGGTAGGGCCGGCCGTGACCAGGGCTTTTTTGCCAGCGAGGGGCCGCTGGCGGTTGAAATAGGCGTCGAGCCAGGCCACGATATCTTCCGGCTCGGCCATACGCCCGTCGCCCACGAGGCCGCTGGCCAGTTCGCCATGGCCCACGGGGATCACCTGTACTCCGAAGGATTGCAGGCGTTCGACATTGGCGCGGGTGGCCGGGTGATGCCACATGTCGACGTCCATGGCCGGCGCTACGAATACCGGGCAGCGGGCCGAGAGGTACACGGCGCTCAGGATGTTGTCGCACAAGCCGTTGGCCAGTTTGGCCAGGGTGTTGGCGGTGGCCGGGGCAATGAGCAGCGCGTCGGCCCACAGGCCGAGTTCGACGTGATTGTTCCAGCCCGATTCGGAACTTACATCGCTCAGTACCGGACGTTTGGATAAGGTGGAAAGCGTGAGCGGCGTGATAAAGTCGGCCGCCGATCCGGTCATCAATACCTGTACCTCGGCGCCTTTTTTCACCAGTAAACGGGTTAAAAAAGCCGATTTATACGCGGCAATCGAACCACTGACGCCGAGGATAACTTTTTTCATTGCGGATTGCGGATTGCGGATTGCGGATTGC